>JBPCXK010000651.1:0-10131 GCA_051008635.1 Gammaproteobacteria bacterium | reverse complement strand
CCCTCCTTTTTCAAAGGAGGGACAGGGAGGATGGTACAAACCGGCTCCACCCGCACTCGCGCCGACTGACGTTTATATCTACAATCCCCCGCATACAAAGCTCTGAGCGCTCACGATTGCGGACTGCAATCCAAAACAGCGCCTCCGAGCAATAACCAAAGTGTCTTGATCTGCTTCTCACTTCATCCGTATCGCGGCCGCGGCTTGCCGCCGAAAGAGGTAAGTGAGGATGTGGAACCCTGTCTTCGCGTTCGCCGGCTTACTGGCGACGTCGTTCATCTGCGCTGGTGCCGGCGCCAACGAAACAGGTGAGCGCCAGGCGCCCTGTGCCCTGGTCGAACCCGACGCCCGTCATCCGGCCAACACGGTCTGGGTCGATACCCGGGGCGCGCCGGAGTTTGCCCGCTACCGCATTCCCGGTTCGATCAACCTGCCTGTCCATGCGATCAAGACCAGCAACCTGATTCGGGATCGCAGTCTCGTACTGGTCGCCGCTGACCATGACGTATCCGCGCTGCAAAGCGAGTGCGCGAAACTCGCGACTGCAGGTTCCGGCTCGGTATCTATTCTCAGCGGTGGACTGGACGCGTGGCAGCGCAGCGGCGGCGCGCTCGACGGAGACCCGCCGCCGCTTTCTTCCGTGACGCTCATCTCCGCGCGGGCCGTCTTTGCGCACCGGGACAAGCATCCCTGGCTCGTCGTGAGCCTCGCCGCTTCAGACCTCGTGAGGCATCACTTCGAGCAGTCGATCTCGCTTCCGCATCCGCACGGCAATCCGCGACGGTTCAACGCACAATTGGAGGCTGCAATCGAGGCGAGCGCCCTACAAGATCCATTCATTTTGTTCGTTGGCAAGAACGGGAATGAGGCGCCGGAAGCCCTGGTCCACATAGATGTCCGGAACGCGTTTTTCCTGCACGGCGGCATCGAAAACTATGACAGGTACATCGGCCGGCATCGAGCCATCTGGTCGAAACGCGACAGCGAGCTCGCGGTGCTCGAATGCGAAGCCGTGCAATGAAAACGCGACCGAGCCTCATCGTTGTATCCACGGCATTGATCCTGTTGCTGGTGGCAGTTGTTGTGATTTTCCAACTGTGGCCACTCCGACTTCAGCAGGCGGTTTATCCGCTAGAGCGCATCGTGCAATACAGCTTTACCGTAAGCAACACCAGCGCTCACGTGATTCCGAAAGCCGTATTTCAAACATATGCGCCCGTTGCGCAAACCGCAACGCAGAAACTCATCGGGATCGAATCATCCCACGAGTACCGACTGGAGAGCGACACCTGGGGCAATCAGGTGCTGCGCTACGAGCTCGAGGACCTCGCCCCGTTCGAATCGCGCATCATTCGCATCCGGGCCGAGCTGGCGATGGCCGAATCGTTCAACAAGAGCACCCTGGAGAACAGACAACGGTTTCTGACCGCGGCCCCCTTTATCGAGCTCACGTCACCGAAGCTGATCAAGACCGCGGCCTCGATGAACGACACTCACGGCAAGGCCGGCGCCAGAAAGATCTTCGAGTGGATAACCCGAACGATCCGCGACGTGGGCTACATCGCCGACGACCGCGGCGCACTGTGGGCCCTGGAGAACGGGCAGGGCGATTGCACCGAGTTCATGTACCTGTACAACGCGCTGGCGCGCATCAACGGAATCCCGGCGCGCGGTGTGGGCGGATACGTCTACACGGAGGACGCAATACTCAAACCCGCCGACTACCACAACTGGTCCGAAGTCTACATTGACGGCGCCTGGCGCATCGTCGACCCGCAAAACAAAAATTTTCTGGGACAGCCCTCGAACTACATCGCCATGAGGATTATCGCCGACACAACGAAAGGCCTACTTGGCAGCTCACACCAGTACGTGCATTCGGATGAGCGCCTCGAGGTGCGTCTCAATTGACCGGCGATACGTGGCCACGATGTTGCAAGGGAACGGTTTTGCGTGCTTGTAACGCCCGGCGGGTGCGAGCGTTGAGAATCGCCGCTGCGGGCCTGTTGCTCATGATCTGCGCGGCGCCCACAGGCGTTGCAGCCGCCGTTGTGATCGACACAGCTACCGACATACCGGCCAACGACTCCACATTGGATGGTCAGGATATTGTCGTCGAAGGCGTCGCGCTGACGATCAACGGCGCACACACAATCAAAACTCTGCAAATCCAAACCGGCGCTGCGGTGCGCCTGTCGGGAAATGTGGGTGTGGAGACGATCACAGTGGATGCCGGCGGCACGCTCACACTGTCCGCCGGCGCACGGTTACGCTTTGCCGACGGCCACAAGCTGTCGGTGAGCGGGACGTTGAGGATAGAGGACAGTGTGGGCAACCCCGTGGTCTTGACCTCCGCGCAGTCGACCCCGGCGGTTGGTGACTGGGGGGGGATCGAAATCAACTCCAGTGCGACCAACGTGCTGTTGTCGCAGTTCGTGGTGGAGTACGCGACCGCGGGTATAGATGTGAACAGCTACGCGGTGACGGAAATACATTACTGCACATTGCGCCACAACGAGCACGGCATCAAGTTTCGGCGGGGCCTTTCGACTGTGCAGGGATGTTTGATCGCAAACAACACGGTTTCCGGCGTGCATACTTATGGTTGGGGTACCGTACCGCAGGTGAGTGGCAACACCCTGCGGGCAAATCAGCGCGACGGAATTCACATAGACTATCGTTCGACTCCAATGGTGGAGGGCAATGTCATCACGCGCAGCGAGCATGGCATCTACATAACCGGCTACGCGGGTCAGTACAGCAGCAACGACTACGACGATCGTTACACATGGATGTGGCCTCTCGAACCCGAGGCGACGGTGACAGGCAATGCCATCACGGACAACAACTATGGCATCTATGTATCCGGTAAAAATTATGGTGTCGTCTATGACCCGGACCCCATCGTGACGGGCAACGACATCTACGACAACGACCTCGACAAGGACGGCAAGGAGTGGAATTACTTTACCTGGGACTTTGTCGCGCCCACAAGCACAGCGCTGACCGCGACGGGCAATTGGTGGGGAACAAGGGATCCGGTGAAGATAGCGGGCACGGTGGGCGACCAGGCGCACAACACAGACGAGTCCACCGAAGTGGACTACAGCGGCTACCTGACCGGGCCGATTGCAGGGGCCAACGAGGCGGTGATCGACATCCGCGGTCCGGTGGGATCAACGGCGAAATGGACTCCTGGCGAGGTGTACCAGTTATGGGGTCCGCTCGTGGTGCCCGCGGGCGAGGTGGTGACCATTCCCGATGGTGTTGTGTTGCGCGGGCCTGCGGGTAGCGCGGATGTATATGTCAGCGGCACGCTGGCGCTGGAGGGGGATGTAGACGTTCACAGGATCACCGTAGCTGCCAGTGGCACGTTGACGTTGCCTGCGGGTGTCCAGTTGCGGTTTGCCCCGGACGGCAAGCTGTCGGTTGATGGAACGCTCAGGATAGAGGGCACGGCGTCAGATCCGGTGAAGCTGACCTCGGCCCGGGCGGAACCGGCGGCCGGCGACTGGCAGGGTGTTGAAATCACGCCCAGCGCCACCGGCGTCGTGTTGTCGCAGCTACTGGTCGAGTATTCACGCGATGGAATTGCCGTGAACAGCGACGCGGTGACGGAAATACGCGACTGTACGCTGCGGTACAACGAGGTCGGCGTCCAATTTTGGCGAGGGGCCTCGAAGGTGGAGCGGTGTGTGATAGCGGACAACGACGCAGGGGTGTACGTGGAAAGTTCAGATGCGTCGCCACAAGTGTTCGGCAATACACTGCGGAGGAATAAGCATTCCGGCATCTCCATATCCAGGCGGGCGTATCCGGTCGTGACGGGCAATATAGTTACAGACAACGGGCATGGCGTGCACGTATACGTAGACACTTATGGTCCCGACGGCTGGCCTTTAGCGGGTCGTTACGATCCGGCTCCGACGGTTACGGGCAACGACATCTTCGACAACGACCTCGACGGCGACGGCCAGCAGTGGAATTACTTCACTGATGATTTCGGCGAGTCCTCATCCTCAATTACGGTGTTTACAGCGACGGGTAACTGGTGGGGGACAACGGACCCCCTGACGATAGCGGCCACGGTGCAAGACCAGGCCGACAATGCCTACTCGTCGTCGTGGGTGGACTACAGCGGTTATCTCACCGCTTCGATTACCGCCGGTGGCGAGGCGGTGGTCGAGCCCGGGGATATCCGGGGCGCGGTGGGGTCATCGACGCAGTGGACGCCGGGCGAGGTGTATCGCCTATGGGGCCCGCTGGTGGTGCCGGCAGGCGAGATAGTGACGATCCCCGGCGACGTGGAGTTACAGTGGCCGGGAGGTGACGGTGATGTATATGTGCACGGCACGCTTGCGCTATCCGGGAATATGGATGTGACGACCATTTCGGTGGACACCGCAGGCACGCTGACACTGCCGGCAGGTACACGGTTACGGTTTGCCGCAGGCGGCAAGCTGACTGTGAACGGGACGCTAACGACACAGGGCACGGCGTCTGATCCAGTGGTGCTGACCTCGGCCCAGAGTGAGCCGGCGGCTGGCGACTGGCAGGGTATCGAGATCAATCGGAGCGCCACCAACGTGGTGCTGTCGCATGTGATTGTGGAGTACGCGGTCAACGGTGTGGATGTCAACAGTGACGCGGCTGCACAGGTGAGCGACTGCACGTTGCGGTACAACGAGTACGGTATCCGATTCCAGCGCGGCGCCTCGAAGGTGGAGCGGTGTGTGATCACAGGCAACGAGCACGGGGTATACGTGTTTGGTGACAGATATGGATATGACGACAGATTTGACGATACCGCTGATCCGCAACCGGTGGTGACAGGCAACGATATCTACGGCAACGACCTCGATGGCGACGGCCAGGAATGGAACTACGTGACATATAACTTTTCCGAATCTGCAACTACGGTACTGAACGCAACCGGAAACTGGTGGGGGACAAGAGATTTCGTGGCGATAGCGGACACGTTGCGTGACTCCGCGGACAACGCGTGGGGCGCGGCATGGGTCGACTACAGCAGCTATCTGGGTGCTTCGATTACTGCCGGCGGCGAGGCGGTGGTCGAGCCCACGGACATTCGGGGTCCGGTACGTTCATCGACGCAGTGGGTGCCGGGCGAAGTGTATCGGCTGTGGGTCCCACTGGTGGTGCCGGCAGGCGAGATCGTGACGATCCCGGCCGGCGTAGAGTTGCAGTGGCCTGGTAGTGGCGGCGATGTATACGTGTACGGCACGTTGGCGCTATCGGGGAATGTAGGCGTTGAGACCATTACGGTAGGTCGTGGTGGCGCGCTGACACTCACGGCGGGTACAAAGTTGCGTTTTGCCGCGAACGGCAAATTGTCGGTGAGCGGGACGCTGAAGATTGAGGGCACTGAATCTGAACCGGTGGTGCTGACGTCGGCGCAGACTGAGCCCGCGGCAGGTGACTGGCAGGGTATCACGATCGAACCGAGCGCCACGGACGTGGTGTTGTCGCAGTTGGTAGTGGAGTACGCGGCCACCGGCGTGACCGTAAACAACGATGCGGTAACGGAAGTACGTGACTGCACACTGCGGCACAACAACTACGGGATCCGGTTCAGGCGCGGCGCCTCGAAGGTCGAACGCTGTGTAATCGCCGACAACAGGTATTCCGGAGTGTACGTTTATTGGCGCGATACTTCGCCGCAAGTGCTAGGCAACACCGTGCAGGGGAATGGGAATCATGGCGTCTACATAGAAGCCGGCGCCGAGCCGGTGTTAGCAGCCAATGTGATCACGGGCAACGGGCACGGAGTTTATGTCTCCGGTAGGAGCCACAACCCACACCCCACAGTGACGGGCAACGACATCTACGGCAATGACCTCGACGGCGACGGGCAAGAGTGGAACTACTTTACGTCGGATTTTACTGATCGGACAACCACGGTGCTGGCGGCTACCGGCAACTGGTGGGGAACGCAGGATCCCACTGCGATCGCGGCGACCGTACGCGATTACGCGGACGACGCGAACGAGTCTCCATGGGTGGATTACGGCGGTTATCTGGATGATTCGATTACGGCTGGCGGCGCGGCAGTAGTTGGGCCAATGGATATTCGGGGCCCGGTGAACGCGGCGGCGGTGTGGACGCCGGGCGCAGTGTACCGGTTGTGGGGGCCGCTGGTTGTGCCAGCCGGAGAGGTAGTGACAATCCCCGCCGGCGTAGAGCTGCAATGGCAGGCGGGCAGCGCGGATGTGCACGTGGACGGAACGCTGGTCTTGGGGGAGCGTGCGCTTGGGTCGATCGGGATAGGCGCCGGGGGCACGCTGGAACTAACAGGGCGAGTAGATCTCGACACGGTCACGGTAGATGCGGGAGGCGCGTTGGTTCTGTCGGAAGGGGCTCAGTTGCGCTTTGCCGCCGGCGAAAGACTATGGGTCAATGGGACGCTGAAGATCGAGGGCACGGAGGCCGCCCCGGTGCTGTTGACGTCTGCGCAAACGACGCCGGCGGCGGGTGATTGGCAGGGTATCGAAATCACAGCGAGCGCCACGGATGTGGTGTTGTCGCAGTTTGTGGTGGAGTACGCGCGTAACGGAGTGCACGTGAACAGTGACGCCGTGACGCAGGTCCGCGACTGCACGCTACGGCACAACGAATACGGGATTCAGTTTCGCAGCGGCGCCTCGACGGTCGAGGGGTGCACCATCACGGACAACAAATACTCCGGCGTTTACACCCACGGTAGCGGGACCGCGCCGCAAGTCACCGGCAATACCTTGCAGCGAAACCAGGGTTACGGTGTGCACGTTGATGCCTATTCGCAGCCGGTAGTGACGGGCAACGTGATCACAGACAACGGGCACGGTGTCTACGCATCGGGTTACCGCTACAACCGTGGCGACAAGGGTTACAACCCACGTCCGGTGGTGACTGGCAACGACATCTACGGCAATGACCTCTACGGCCGGGAGCGGAATTACCGTACCTGGAACTTTGCCGAGGGCGCGACCACAGTGCTGCCGGCGACCGGCAACTGGTGGGGGACGACGGATCCCGTGGTGATAGCAGGCACGGTGGCCGATTACGAGGACAATACGAGCGAGTCGGCGTGGGTGGACTACAGCGGGTATTTGACCGGTTCGATCAGCGACGGCGGCGAGGCGGTGCAAGTCGAGCCCAGCGACATCCGGGGCCCGGTGAGCTCATCGACGCAGTGGACCCCGGGCGAAGTGTATCGACTGTGGGGGCCGCTGGTGGTGCCGGCTGGTGAGGCGGTGACAATCCCCGCTGATGTGGAACTCGATTGGCTGGCGGGCGACGGGGGTGCGCAAGTCTATGGCACGTTGGTGCTATCCGGGAATAGAGGTGTCAAGACCGTTACGGTAGATAGTGCTGGCACATTGACATTAGCCGCGGGCACGCAGTTGCGCTTTGCAGCGGGCGGCGAGCTGTCTGTGAACGGGGTACTGAAGATTGAGGGCAATGAATCCGACCCGGTGGTGCTGACCTCGGCGCAGACCGAACCGGCGGCCGGTGATTGGCGGGGTATCAGTATCTATTCCGGCGCGACTGGTGCGGTGCTATCGCATTTGGTGGTGGAGTACGCGGGCACGGGTGTGCACGTCCACCATAACGCAGCGACGGAAGTACGCGATTGCACGCTGCGGTACAACGAGTGCGGGATCCGGTTTATATACAGCGCCTCCAGGATTGAACGTTGCGTCGTCACGGACAACACGCACTCCGGAGTGTACACCTATGGTTCGGGCGCACCACAGGTACTCGGCAACACGCTGCAGAGAAACCAGCACAGCGGCGTGTTCGTCGAGTACATCTCGAAACCGGTGGTGAGCGGCAACGTGATTACAGATAACAAACACGGTGTCTACGTGTCGAACGACGCCGGATATCGAATACGCGCCCCGGCCCCGGTGGTGACGGGCAACGACATCTACGGTAACGACCTCGACGGCGACGGCCAGGAATGGAACTACTACACGTGGGACTTCTCCGAGGGCGCGACCACGGTGCTGACAGCAACCGGCAACTGGTGGGGGACAACGGATCCGCCGATGATATCAGGCACAGTGGGCGATTACCTGGACAATAACAACGAGTCCGCGCGGGTGGATTTCCGCGGTTATCTGGATGGTTCGATCCTGGCCGGCGGACAAGCGGTGTCCGATGTTACCGCCGATGACACCACGCCAGGTCCCGTATCGGTATCGGCCGACGGTGCCGGTGACGGCAAGACCGCCATTCTCGACTGGAGCGGCTATGACGAGATTGCCAATGGCCACGACATATTGTTCTACACCGTCTACGCCGCCACTTCCGGATTTACCGAAACGACCGCGGCAACGCCGTTGGTCACGTTACCCGCGGGAACCAAAGGTTACTCCGCCACCGGCCTTGCCCGCGGGCAACCGCACTATTTCGCGGTAACGGCGACCGACTTTGTCGGCAACGTCCTAACCGGCGTGAACCCGGTTGCGGTTACGCCTACCGACGCTCAGCCGCCGGCCGATGTGACGCAGCTCCAGGTGCAGTCGTTCGAGAACGCCCTGGTGCTGAGCTGGGCAGCGCCGCCGGATGACGACCTCGGCGGATTTCGGCTTCGTCACAGCGACACAGATGCCGTGATCGATCTGCCCGCCACCGCCACCCGGTACGAGCTCGCACCCCTCGACCCCGCGACAAGGTACACGGTTTCGATCGTGAGCGCGGACGAGGACGGCAACGCTGGCGCTGGCGTTACCGTCAACGCCGTAACCTGGCTGGCGAATCCGACTGGCCTTAGCGCGCAACCCTACAGCGGCCAGATCACGCTGAGCTGGGCGGAGACGCAGCCTGCGGAGCTGGTCAAGCACTACGCCCTCTACGCCGAACAAACCCCGTTTACGAGTGTCGCCGGTCTAACGCCGCGGCTCACCGTTGGGCCCGGCAGAACGAGCGGGAAACTTGCAGGGTTGACCAACGACACGGAGTACTTTGTCGCGGTCACCACGGTGAATGTTTCCGCCGGTGAACGCGATTCCGTAACCACGGTGTCGGCGGTTCCGGCGGAAGACACCGCCGGGCCGACGCTGAGCCATATTCGCTTCGCGGGCCAGCCGCTTTCATCCGGGCAAACGATCGGAGCTTCGGGCCCGGTAAGCGCGCGGGCCGCTGATCCGGCGGGTGTCGCCCGGGTGGAGTTCGTGCTCGATGGTGTGTTGCTCGCAACCGGCGCGACAAGCGGCGGCGAGTATCGGGCGCACTGGAATATCGAGCAAACCAGCGATGGCCCGCACAAGTTCACTGTGCGCGCCTTCGATACAGTCGGGAATCAGAGCGATGCCACGGTCGACGTTACCGTTGCGATGACCGTGCCGGGCACCCCGACGATCACGCAGCCCGCGGATGGGCACGTCACCAACGAATCACTCGGCGTCGTTGCCGGCACCGCCGATGCGTTGACCGATGGCGTAGTGTTCTATGTCAACGATCAGCAGCTCGAGGGTGCGGCTACCGTCAACCCGGGCGGCGCGTACAGCCGGGGCCTGGAGTTACAAGCGGGTGAGAACCGTATCCAGGTGGCGGCGCGCAACCGTGGTGGCCTCAGCGCCCGGAGCCCTGAGGTGGTCGTGACACTCGACACCTCGATTCCAGATGAGCCCTCGGGCCTCACCGCGCGCGGGCGCGACAGCGGTGAGATCGTGCTGACATGGAGCGCGATAGACGAGGACGCGAGCGGGGTCAAGGTGTACCGATCGACCGAATCGTTCGCCACGATCGATAAGGCGGAACAGGTCAACACGGGCCTGACAGCCGGCAACAGTTTCAACGATCTGCCGCCGGCGGACGGTGTGTACTACTACCGGATCGTCGCGGTCAACGCCGCCGGCACGGCGAGTGGCCCGTCAGATGAGGCCACCGCGCGCGCCGACGGCACGCCACCACGCGCCGTTGCCATCGAATATCAATCGTCCGGACCGGTCGACGTCGAGAGCGGGCGTATGGGGCCGGGGGAAGTGCAGGTGCAGGTCACGGTCAACGAACCCTTGCTGACCACGCCGTTTCTCAGCCTCACGCCCAATGCGGGCGTGCCGATCTCGGTCCGCCTGAATCGTGACTCGGACACGGTGTACACCGGCACATTCACGATCACCG
>JBPCXK010000650.1:0-5890 GCA_051008635.1 Gammaproteobacteria bacterium | reverse complement strand
GCACCAATCTACGCTTGCATTCGATTTTTACGACACCCTGTTCCGAAGGCCACGATGTTTGCGACACTTTCTGAAGCCGCGAAAATCGAGTTGCTGGCTGCTACTTACGAATGTACGTACGCACATTGCGCGGCCAGCACACAATCCCCACACTTGGGCCGCGCCTGACAGATGTGCTTGCCGTGCGTAACGATCAGCGCATGGTACTCATTGAACAGTCGGGCGCCGGGGGGCAGTCCCGCTTCGAACTGTGCGCGCAGCTCTTCGTAAGGCGCCTCGGCGTCGATCAGCCCGAGCCGCGAAAACATACGCCGCGTGTATGCATCGATGACGAACACAGGACGCTTGAAGGCGTAGAGCAGGATATCGTCGGCGGTCTCAGGTCCGATGCCGTTGACGGCCAGCAGGCTCTCGCGCAACGCCCGCGTTTGTCTGCGTTTGAGACACTCCATACCACCCTCGTCGACATACCATTGACAAAGAGCCCGCAAACGCCTGGCCTTGACGTTGAAGTAGCCGGAAGGCCGCAGTAACTCCGCCAGCCTCGGCCTGTCGCAATTCAATATCGGCCGGGGCGCCAGCATCGCAGCCTGCTCGAGATTGTCGATCGCGCGTTCCACGTTCGTCCATGCCGTATTTTGCGTGAGGACCGCGCCCACCATCATCTCGAAAGCGGACTCCGCCGGCCACCAGCGTTGCCTGCCATGGTGTGTGCGCAGCGTGTCGTAGACCGACTCGAACAAAGGCTTGCTCATCTGCGTCGCGCGGCGCCGTGGCGCCTTTGTCTGTGCGGCGGGACCGGCGCTTTCAACCGGGCGAACGTATAGAGCTCGTTTAATTCACTGCCGTTGAGGTCACGCCATTCGCCCGCCTTCAGTCGTCGGCCCAGGCTGACCGGACCAAAACGCACACGGATCAGACGACTGACTTTGAGGCCCCGACTTTCCCACAAACGCCGAACTTCGCGATTCCTGCCCTCGCGCAGCACCACGTGATACCAATGATTGGCGCCGCTGCCGCCCGCGTCGCGCACCTCGTCGAACCGCGCCACACCATCTTCCAGCACCACGCCACGCGTGAATTCTTTCAGCGTCGCGGCGGTGATATCCCCCAGTACGCGTACCGCGTACTCTCGCTCGATACCGCTGCTCGGATGCATGAGCCGGTGCGCAAGCATGCCGTCGTTAGTGAACAGCAGCAGGCCCGCGGTGTTGATATCGAGCCGCCCGACGCTGAGCCAACGCCCCTTGCCCGCACGCGGCAGGCGACCGAACACCGTTGGGCGGCCTTCCGGGTCTTTGCGCGTCGTGATCTCGCCCGCCGGTTTGTGATACGCCAACGCCCGTGGCCGCGTCGAGACTGCAAGCTGCACGGGTTTGCCGCGCACGCTGATGCGATCGCCCTGCGTGGCGCGGTCGCCAAGTTTGGCTGGCTTGCCGTTGACCGCCACTACGCCGTCGGCTATCCAGCCTTCGATTTCGCGGCGCGAACCGAGGCCCGCGTTGGCGAGCAATTTTTGCACTCGTTCAGCCGTCATTCGGAATCTTCGATAGAATAGAGAGCATCGCATACCCCAAACTGAGGGCTCGTGTCAAAGTAACCTCACATTTCTCGCCGCCCATCCATCCCGCGTGGCTGTGTTGCTTCGAAGGTCTATATAGGCCGGCTGTTCGCCCTCCTCGCGCCTTGCCACGCGGGCGGCTGCGCCGCACATGGATGTGCCAGTGTCGCGGGCGCAGGACGCGCAAAGGCGACCCGCCGAGAAATGCGAACTTATTTTGACACGAACCCTAAGGAGAGCTGCTGGCATGGCTGATGACAGGACGTTCATTCCGCTGAATATCGCCGTAATGACGATCTCGGACTCACGCACGGAAGATAACGACAAATCCGGGCAGACACTCGTCGATCGCCTCATCCAGGGCGGCCACCGCCTCGCGGAAAAAGCTATTGTACCGGACGACATCTACCAGATTCGCGCCAAACTCTCGAGCTGGATCGCCGACGCCGATGTCCACGCGGTGGTCACCACCGGCGGCACGGGCGTCACCGGCCGCGACGGCACACCGGAGGCCGTCAAACCATTGCTGGACAAGGAGATAGAGGGCTTTGGCGAGGTATTCCGAATGATCTCATACGAGCAGATCAAGACATCCACGCTGCAATCGCGGGCCGTAGCCGGGGTAGCGAATGCGACTTATGTTTTCTGCATGCCCGGCTCGACCGCGGCCTGTCGCACGGCCTGGGACAAAATCATCAAGGATCAGCTCGACAACCGCACTATGCCCTGTAATCTGGTGATGTTGATGGGGCGGTTGTTGGAGGGGTAGGTCGCCGCGGCTTCAATTGAGCCGGCCGGTTTATGCGGCAGGCGATGAGACAAATCAGTCGGCGGTTTACTGCGTGACCATAGGTAAAGGCCAAGGGCTACATACGTAGCCCTGGCCCATCGTCAGCCCTCCTCATTCTTCCTGAGCTGCGCGCGAACTCGGCGACCGAGTGATGTGGGCGCGTAGTAGGATAGGGAGACGGTCCTTCCCGCGTCGTTTTTCACTTTTCTGGTCACCTGAGTCAGGAGACCCCGATCGACCAGACGCGAGACGGCTTTGCTCATGTTTGCGCTGCTCCCGATGCGAGCTATCAGCTCCTGACGATAAACCCCATCGGATTCAACGTGCGACAGCAATGCTTCTTGCCGCTCTGTGAGAGAACCGATTGCTTGGACAACCTGCTCCTGGGTTGGCTCATCCGGCCACTGCGATGAGCGGCACTGGGCCAGCGCCCGGTCTTGAGCCGCCACTGCATCCACGCCGTCGGCGGCGAGAGTGAGGCAAGGATTTCCTAGGCCCCCCGATTGGGCGATGAGCCCTTGCGTTACAAGCCTGCGTATCTCCTCATCGAAGTCCCCAAGTAATCCCACTTCTGTGAGCGTACCGCGAATTTCGCTCTCAGGAACGTCGGACTGTTCGAGAAGAACAAGCAATACGCCGTACTGCACCATTGACAAGCGCAGTGTTTCCGCCATGTTTTTCTCCTTTTCAACATGACGTTGCTAAACCCTGGCCTGAGCAGTCGGAGCGCCAGGTCCTAAAAAGGGTCGGAGCCGGGTCAGAGCCCTTTTAGGCAAAGAATCAGTAGAAAGGAGGCAGAGCCCTTTTAGCAAGCGCTACCGATGCATCCTGCTACTCCGCCGTACTCGCACGGGACCACCGCGTGATGCTAAGTCGGCGCTCTTCTTCATGCTCCAATGCTTCAACTCCCGACGCCGTTATCGTGAAAAGCCCCCCCTCGCCAGGGACGACCCCCACGAGGCCCTTGTCGATAAGCTCGTCCAAGGCCCGCGCTATCCCCACCAAGATTTGGTGAGCCTCAAGATCTGCGTTAATCTCATTCCGGTCGCGAGGGTACAGGCTCACCGCACGCAGGGTACACTCCATGGGCAGGCTGAGCGGTGCTCTCCATTCCGCCATGTCCTTTTCTCCTCTCAACACAACGGTTTTAGAAACCCCGGCCTGAGCAGCCAAGGCGCGAAAGAACTTCCTTTCTGGAGTTAAGATCGCCGCAGCGGCAGTGCCGCAGATCGCACCCCCGATAGGCATGAGGGGGTGCAGGTACAAGGCTTAAAGTATAAACCGACGCTCTGTGCGAGTCTATGGACCAGACAGGAACCGGCGAATACGGGGGGCGACTACTAAGACTACTCCCCCTTCTTCCCCAACGCCACCGAGTTGATGCAACAACGCTCCCCGCTCGGCTGCGGTCCGTCCGCAAACAGGTGCCCGAGATGCGCGCCGCAGTTGCGGCACATGACTTCGGGAGTCAGGCATCGAGAGCCTCGCGGAGTTCCTCGCGTACAACTTGACGTAAGGTCTCGGCGTCGAGTGTGTCGGCTTGACTGTTCGCCAAATAAGCGTGAAGCGCCTGGTTTATTAGCGTCTGGTAGCCACAGCCGACCCGACTCGCTTCCGCGCGGAAGGCGTCGAGTATCTCGTTATCGAGGAAGATGCTGATACGGGTCTTACCTTCGGTCGGCGCAAGAGGGCCTCGATGAATGACTTTAGCATCAGGTGACAGCTCAGAATCGATTTTCTGTTTCATAGCCTCTTTGGGTTCGGCACGACGGACAGAAATCATCCGGATGTCTTCGCCGCGATAGGTGTAGATGACGAACAGCAGCGACCCGGTCATGCTCTGACCGATATTGACAAGCCGCTGTTTCGCCTTCGGCGTACGCGTCTTCGAATACAACTGCACAGGGATCGTAAAACGTCGCTTCGCCTTCGGCTAACGAAAGGCCCGTGTTTGGCGATGTTTTCCGCGTCTTTGTTGGGATCGAAGACGATCTTCATAGCGCGAATATTATATATACTCAGTATGTATCAGTATAGGGAATCCGGTCATGAGAAGGCGAAGGGCTCTGGCCCCTGCCTACATCGGCGCAGCGCCTCCACCGAGCTGGCTATTTCGCGACGAGACGTACGACACATTGGACTTGCATGGATCGCGATGCACGTTTTGCCAAACGCTCGCAGGCGAGTCGCTGAGCGTTATCGCCCGCGCGTTTCGGCGTGAGCCACGCCAGTGGTGTCGGCAAACAGGTCGGGCGACGGTGACAAGGTCCCGACGTATAAGCGCGCCGAAGTCCGCCCAAAATCCCCGGCTTTGAAGCTCGAAGCGCAGTGCGCTCTCTCGCACGCCAGAACCAGACTGCGCTCGCAGTATTAAACATGCCGCGTACTGAACCATCGTTAACATTACAGGTTCCGTCATGTTTCTTCTCCACTCAACATGACGAACTTTTGGAAACCCTGGCCCGAGCCAAGGCGCGAAAGAAATTCCTTTCTGGAGTTAAGATCGCCGCAGCGGCAGTGCCGCAGATCGCACCCCCGATAGGCATGAGGGGGCGCAGGTACAAGGCTTGAAGTATAAACCGACGCTCTGTGCGAGTCTATGGACCAGACAGGAACCGGCGAATACGGGAGACGACTACCAAGACTACTCCCTCTTCTTCCCCAACTCCAACGCCACCGAATTGATGCAATAACGCTCCCCGCTCGGCTGTGGTCCGTCGGAAAACACATGCCCGAGATGCGCGCCGCAGTTGCCGCACATGACTTCGGTGCGCCGCATGCCGAGACTCGTGTCTTCCTCGGTCATGACGTTGCCTTCGTCGACGGGGGCATAGAAGCTCGGCCAGCCGGTGCCGGAGTCGAACTTTGTATCCGAGTCGAACAGCGGCTCCCCGCAACATACGCAGCGGTACACTCCCGGCTCTTTGCAATTGTGATACTTGCCCGTAAACGGCCGCTCCGTGCCCTTCTGGCGGCATACGCTGTACTGCTCCGGGGTGAGCTGATCGAGCCATTCTGAATCTGTTTTGTTCACTGCCATGGGACCCATCTCTAAATGAACGTTACGAGTTGCCCTTTGTACATCACAGGCCCGCTGGGCCCGCCCGTGGTCGAACCACCCAGCGGCTCGGAGCTGACGGCCAGGTAATGGGCGTGCTTGATCATCCTCCAGCAATCGTCACCGAGCATCAGCATCGTCTCTTTGTTCCTGGCCAGCAGGCCCAGCGACATGGGCTTGCCGCCTTCTTTCGGTACGGCCCACAACTCCCAATCCTGATCCGCGGCGATGTCGGGGGCGTGCATCATCATCACTTTCAAACGCTGCGGTTCGGGTTCCGCGGTTGCGACGATCATTGGGGTCTGTTGCTGATTTTCCAGCACCGCCATATAGTAAGGCATGCCGGACGCATATTCGACCGGCGCAAAACGGTAGACACCGAGCACCGCGACCGCCAGCAGCGAGGCGAACGCTGCACCGCGCCAGAAAGTCAGGTCGCTCCAAAAGGGCATTTTGCGCGCCTCGGTTCGTGGAGTGGCGT
>JBPCXK010000649.1:0-4478 GCA_051008635.1 Gammaproteobacteria bacterium | reverse complement strand
TGTACGAGCAGCACTTCAACGATCGCGCTATCGACGGTATGGGCCTGTACGTCGCAGCGGACCGCGCAGTGGAAGATGTCATCCGCGATGTCCGCATGCGCCTCGCGAACGTGGAGCAGGTAGTCGTGCGCTCCAACAAGGAGATCCGGGAGGGCTCGCTCAAGGTTTTCGACCGCACGTTTACTATCACTGGCGTGCTGCGTCTGCTGGCCATGCTGATCGCCTTTGTCGGCATACTCAGCGCGCTGATGGCGCTGCAGCTCGAAAAGGCGCGCGAGTTCGGCGTGTTGCGCGCGACCGGCTCCACGCCGCGGCAGGTGTTGAGCATGGTCAGCCTGCAGACCGGGATCATCGGGCTGGCCGCCGGCCTGCTGGCAATTCCGGTGGGGCTCGTGATGTCGCAACAACTTGTGCACGTGATAAACCGGCGCTCCTTTGGCTGGACCATGCAAACCCATATCTCGCCCGGCGTGCTCATCGAGGCGCTGGCGCTGGCTGTGGTTGCGGCGCTGATCGCGGGGCTTTATCCCGCGTGGAAGATGGCGCACACCTCTGCGGCCGAGGCGCTGCGCGAGGAATGAATGTGCGTCATACGTCCCGCAGATCTCACCATGATGACGGCGCTGGCCTGATCTTTGAATCGACGGCGCATTCTCTTCAGTCGGCCATACAAGCTGTATTGCGCTTCTTCAGAAAATCCGCTGTCGATTCAAATCTCGGCGCGCTCATCTCGCGCCGCGGCGAGATCTGCGGGCTGGCCGTCATCGCGATGCTGGCGTTCCCCGTGTTGTCGTACTCACAGACAGAGCAACCCGGCGACGAGCTGCCAACAATGTTGGGCAGCGGCGACGACGACGGCTATGCGCGCGCCGAGACGGTCCGCGAGTTTACATTCCCTCACGATCACGGGCCTCATCCGGCGTTCCGCAACGAATGGTGGTACTTCACCGGCAATCTCGAAACAGCGGATGGCCGCCGCTTCGGCTACGAGCTCACGTTGTTCAGAATCGCCCTGCCCCCGCGGCCTGTCGCACGCGAATCGCACTGGGCGAGCGATCAGATATACATGGGTCACTTCGCGGTGACGGATGCCGCGGCCGGCAGGTTCCATCACTTCGAACGCTTTGCGCGTGGCGCGATCGGTCTTGCGGGTGCGCGCGCACAGCCTTTCCACGTGTGGCTCGAGGACTGGGACATAGCGGCCGGCGCGAACAACGACTTCCCGTGGCGCTTGCGCGCGGCCGCCGACGGTGTCGCGCTGAACCTCGAGCTCACGCCACGCAAGCCTGTTGTGTTACATGGCGATCGCGGACTCAGCCAAAAAAGCGCCGCGCCCGGCAACGCGTCTTACTACTACTCATTCACACGCATCGCGAGCAAAGGCAGGCTGTCGATCGGGGATGAAACCTTCACGCTCGCCGGAGAGTCGTGGATGGATCGTGAATGGAGCACGAGCGCCTTGGGTCCGGAACAATCCGGCTGGGACTGGTTTGCGTTGCAGCTCGACGACGGCAGCGATCTCATGTTCTATCAACTGCGCCGCAAGGACGGCGGTGTCGATCCCTTGAGCGCCGGCACCTGGGTGAAACCGGACGGCGCGACGTTGGCATTAAGCGCGGACGATGTCGTTATCGAAACACTCGACTGGTGGCGCAGCCCGAGCGACGTGCGCTACCCCTCGCGGTGGAAGCTGGTCATCAAGCCCACGGCGACGACGATAACCGTCACGCCCATTCAGGCCAACCAGGAACTGGACCTGACCGTGCGTTACTGGGAAGGCGCGGTAGACGCCGCAGGCGAACGCGAGGGTGCGCCAGTCGGCGGCCGCGGGTATGTGGAGTTAGCCGGTTATGGCAATAGCGATTGAAAGGATTTCAATCGGCGTTTGTTTGCACGGCTATGGTTGTGTTGTCTTCGGGAACCGGCTTCTTTGGATCGCCAGTGTCCTTACTGTTTTGGTAATCGCAAGGTAAATCCGAGTATGTGACGGCGCCTTCTTCGACACACTTGAAAACACCGGCGTTGGCTGCCAGCGGTAGCGCCAGAACGGCAGCGAGCATGAGCTTGGTTTTGAGCATTGGTATCCCTACTCCGTATTTCCGATCAGTTGTCACGTAGCCGCTCGAAAACGGCGGGATAAAGGTTTTCTCGCCGTCGCATTATCGTGCTACGCAATAGATGGCGGGCATTGTAAGACGGACGATACACAAATTACCGTGACGGTAGTCCCATACCGAGCTTGTCCGTTACCCTGAATTCCCTCAGAATCGCACCAGAAAAGCTGTTTTATGGAATCCGCGATGTCGACCGCCATTCAAGATAACAATGCAGCCAGGCTCACTGGCTCGGCCGCGGCACTCGTCAATCTTGCGCGATACCCGATCGCGGACCTCGACCAGCCTGCGGGCAAACAGCTGCTCGCCGAATGCCGGCAGCACATGGCGGAGTCCGGCGCCTGTGGCTTGCCGGAGTTTGTGACGCCGCAGGCGACGGAGATCATGCGCGAGGAGGCGAACGCGGTGACCCACCGCGCTTACTTCTGTCACAGCACGCACAACACCTACCTCGAACCAGACGATCCATCGTTTCCGGCCGATCATCCGCGCCGTATCCGGCATCAGACCGACGTCGGCTCGGTCGCGTACGACCATATCCCGGCGGACGCCACGTTGCGGCGTCTCTACCACTGGGACCCGCTGCGGGATTTCATTGCCGCCGTTCTGGGTTACGAGCAATTGCATCGCTTCGCCGATCCACTGGGCGCATTGTCGATCAACGTGTTTACCGAGGGTGGCGCGCACGGCTGGCACTTCGACGAGTCGGAGTTCACGACCACGCTCATGCTGCAAGCCGCCGAACGTGGTGGCCACTTCGAGTACGCGCCGCATATCCGCGACGCGGACAACGAAAACTACGACGCGGTTGCGCGCGTACTGGCTGGCGATACCAGTAACGTGAAACGGCTGTCCTTCGAGCCGGGCACGCTGCTGATCTTCGCGGGGCGTAACACGATTCACCGCCTCACGCGCGTTGCAGGCAAACGTCCACGTCTGGTGCCCATCCTGTGCTATACCTCCGAGCCCGGGATGACCAACAGCGACGAGGTACGCAAGCTGTTCTGGGGGAGAACGGGGCATGAGGGCTGTGGGAGCGGATTCAGCCGCGAATAGTCATTGTTATCCAGGCAAATGCATCGCGGCTGAAGAGGGTGTCGTAAAAGCCAGGCACAACACCTGTAGGTTGGCGCTGAGCGATAGCGAAGCCCAACGGGCCGTTGCCCATAGATACCACAGCATGTTGGGCTTCGCTGCGCTCAGCACCAACCTACGAAAAGCGCGTTCGCGACACCCCCCGTGACATGCATCATCCTTTTAACCCCAGTTTCTCCCTCGCCTCGCCCGCCGAGCAATTTCGCGCGCCGAGTTCCTTGATAATGTGAACCGCCTTCTCAACCAGCTGACCGTTGCTCGCGAGCTTGCCACGCTCGAGGTAGAGATTGTCCTCTAACCCCACGCGCACATGTCCACCGAGCAGCATGGCTTGCGCGACCATGGGCATTTGCATGCGGCTGATGCCGAAGCCGGCCCATACTGCATTCGGCGGCAGTTGCGATACCATGGCGTACATGGTTCCGGTATTGGCAGGCGCGCCCCACGGGATGCCGAGACACACCTGAAACATCGGCGGGTCGTCGACCAACCCTTCCTGGATCAGTTGCTTGGCGAACCAAAGTTGACCGAGTTCAAACACTTCCATCTCCGGCTTGACACCTATCTCTTGATAGCGCTTCGCCATCGTGCGCAAAACGTTCGGCGTCTGAATCGTCACGGTGTTGCCGTCGCCGAAATTCATGGTGCCGCAATCGAGACTGGCGATGTCGGGCCGCAGGGCTTCGACGTGCTCCATGCGCGTCCTGGCGTTCACCAGATCGGTAGACGGGCCCGGGTGGGTCGGCTCTTCGTCATCGATTTCGAGATCGCCGCCCATGCCGGCGGTTAGATTGATCAGGACATCGCGGCCGCTGCCACGCACACGCTCCACGGCCTCCTGGTAATACTTGAGCTCGCGGCTGCCTTTTTTTGTCTCGGGATCGCGCACATGCATATGCACGATGGCCGCGCCTGCATCCGCGGCCTCGATCGCCGCGTTGCCGATCTGTTCCGGCGTGACCGGCAAGTCCGGATGCCTGTCCGCCGTGTCGCCCGCGCCGGTGACCGCGCAGCTTACGATGACTTCTCGATTTATTTCCACGGTTGTACCCCTCTCAATATCGTTGCCTTCAGACAGCTGCTGAATGAGCCTGATCATAGGGAGCTTCGATTTTGTGCGCAATCGCATCAGGCGCTCTTCTGGCAGGAGCGGCTTCAGCCGCGATTGGCGTTGCACAGGGCGTGGTGACCTCGCAATCGCGGCTGAAGAGGGTGTCGTTAAACTCGAATGCAGGCGTAGGTTGGTGCTGAGCGCAGCGAAGCCCAACG
>JBPCXK010000648.1:0-6647 GCA_051008635.1 Gammaproteobacteria bacterium | reverse complement strand
TCTTTGAGCCCAGTAACGGCTCTGCCGGAGAAGCGAAGCGCGTTGAGGACAACCGGGTAACCTTTGGCAGCGTGGTCTCTGCGCTCGAAGACCTGGAGGGTAGCGAGAACGTGGACTTGTATTTTACCGGGCATACGGACAACGTGCCCGTAGGCAAACCCGAGACCCTGGCGAAATACGGCACCAACACCCGCTTGTCGCGCGCCCGCGCGGAAGAGGCCAAAGCGAGAGTCAGGGAGGAGCTCGAGGCGCTGAAGTTTGCCGTCGGAGACTGCCCTTACGCCCAGGGTGGATCGAATGATTGTCCTGATGTTGAGGCCGGCGCGAGCGGGCACAGTGCGGACGCCGTCGGGCTATGTACTTGCGGTAAGGGTGAAAGCTCGCCCATAGCGGATAACCGAAGCGAGGACGGCAGGGAGCACAATCGCCGGGTTGAGATTGATACCCGCTATGAGAAGGTAACGCAGATCGCCAGAATGGTTGCCCAGCCCGCCTGTTTTGTGGATGACAACTTGCCGGGGGCCGGGTTGATCCGGGTCACTCAGGATCCGGCAATCATTGATCCGCGATTGAGTGTCATCGCTGACCAGCCGTTACGGTTACGCGATAATCGATTGCTGTCCGGGATTAACTTTCATCTCTACACCAACTACGCCCGCTATATCGAGCGGGCGGAGCTGCTGATTTACAGCGCCGCGGACAAGGATCTGGTGACGCCGCTGAAAACGTTTGCGCTGGATTACTTTGCGTTAGGTGAACCGCTTCGTTGGGACGTAAGTGATGCACAGAGCGTGGCGCTCGAAGTTGGAGACGAAGACCTGATTTACGTGCTGCGCGTCCATGGCGCGCTATCGCACCAACGCGATCAAACGGTGCCACGGGTGCTGCGCGTCATCGAGGTGGATGAAGAAGATCATATTCCGAAAGCTAATGAGCCCTTGCAAATCTACGGCGAGTCGAATCTGGCCCGGCAGACTATTCCGATTGACGGAGCACGCGTAAGGATTCACGGCAAGGACTTTGACACGGATTATCAGGTGAGTATAAACGGCCTGCCCGTGCTTCTCGACGAGAACGGCAAGTTTGCTTTTGAGGAATACATGGCGGCGGGTGAGCAAAAACTGGAGATCAGTACGTACAAAGGTTCGGGCGAGTCGTGCAGTGGTGAAATGAAGGTGGATGTCCTCGCCGACTATATGTTTATGGTGGGTCTGGCGAATCTGACCGTCGGCCAGAACGATGTTTCGGGTAACATCGAGCCGCTGAGCGTCGACGATCACTTTGACGGCGATACGTTTACCGATGGGCGTGTAGCGTTTTATCTCAAGGGCAGGATCAGGGGCAAGTATCTGCTCACCGCGCAACTGGATAGCACCGAAGACGACCTGAATGACCTCGGCGACAACCTCAAGCGCAAGGATCCGCAGAGCGTTTTCCGGCGCCTCGATCCGGATGCGTTCTATCCGGTGTATGGCGACAGCTCCACCACCAGCAGCGATGTAGACACGCAGGGTGCTTACTACGTGCGCCTGGATTGGGATCAGAGTCAGGCGCTGTGGGGTAACTACCATACGGGCGTTACCGGGAATGAGTTCGCGCAGTACAACCGCAGCCTGTACGGCGCGCGACTGGTTTACAAGACGCTGAGCACCAACAAATACGGTGATCATGACTTCGAGGTGACCGGCTTTGGCTCGGAGCCGCTGACCGCACAGGCGCACAACAGCTTTGCGGCGACGGGTGGCAGCCTCTACTACTTGCGCGACACCGATATCGTCGAAGGCTCGGAAAAGGTCTGGATCGAAGTCCGCACGCGCGATACCGAACAGGTGATCAACAACATCACGCTGCACGCGGGACGCGACTATGAGATCGACTATCTGCAGGGCAGGGTGATTCTGCGTCAACCGCTATCACAGGTCGCCTTGAGCCTCGCGCCGGAAATTATCAAGGATAGTCCGCTGGAAGGCGACGATGTCTTTCTGCGAGTCGACTACGAGTTCGTGCCACCCGCATTTAGTGACGATGAGCTGACCGCGGGTGGCCGGGCCCATATCTGGTTGAATGACAACTTCGGTATCGGTGGCACCTACATCGAAGAAGGCCGCACCGCGACCGATTATGAGCTCAAGGGTGTGGATGCGACTGTTCGCCTGGGTGGAGGTACGTATTTGAAGGGTGAGTTTGCCGAGAGCGACAACCGTCAGACCAATGCCGGATTCCTCTCCTCGGATGGCGGCTTGAACTTTGGCGCGCAAACTCCACCGGCAGGTTTTAATTCAAGTGGTGAAGCCTATGGCGGCGAGTTGCGGCTGAATCTGAACGAAGTCAGCAGCAGTGAAGGCCTGCTCAAGGGTTGGTGGAAACAACGCGAAGCCGGCTTCTCGGCGTCGCAACGCCTGAGCGAAGGTGTCGAGACCACGGATATGGGTGCGGAAGGCGAATGGCGTCCGACCGAGAAGCTGGCCTTGGCTGGCCGCTATACCGACCTGGAACGGGTCGGCGTGAATCAACGGCGAACCGGCAGTCTTCAGGCCGACTATGACGTCACCAACAAACTGACCTTGGGCGGAGAAGTCCGCCGCGAAGAGACCGATGTGTCGAACACACCGGCTGTGGATACCGAAGCGACGCTGGCCGGCGGCCGACTGAGCTATGAACTGGAACCCGAAACGGAAATCTATGTCGAGGGGCAGGGCGTGTTAGACGATAAAGGGCCCTACCAGGACAACAACCTGGGCACGATCGGCCTCAATCGGCGTGCCAACGACAGATTCGCCTGGGGTACCGAGATCAGCGCGGGCGATCGCGGTGAAGCGCTGATCGGCAAGCTGGACTATGCATTCGACAACAATGTCGCGTTGAATCTGTCCGCGGGTGTCGGTGACGGTGCGGCCAGCAGCGTCGGCGCCAACTACCGCAGCGCCAATGGCTACGAGCTCTACGGAACCTACAGCATGGATCCGGATCGGACCACAGGGGATAAGAACACGCTGACTTTAGGGCAGCGCAGCGATTTTGGTGACAGCCTGAAGGTTTACACGGAGCACCGGTTTACCGAAGCCCCGAGCGAGGCGGGTGTTGGTCAGGTGTTTGGCCTCGACTACAACTGGACCGAGTTTTGGCATGTGGGCCTGAGCTTGCAGCTCAGCAGTCTGGAAGACGCCCTCGGGCAGGATACCGACCGGACAACCACCACCGCTGGCGTGCACTACACCGGCCACGACATCAAAGGCAGCAGCACGCTGGAATACCGACAGGATGACGGCGCCCGCGACACCACTCAGTGGTTGACCACCAATGCTCTGGACTGGCGTCGTGATCCCAATCTCGGCTGGCTTGGCAAAATCAGTCTGTCATTCACAGAAGACGATCTGAGTGGCAACGATGAAGCCAAGTTTGCCGAAGTCGACCTGGGTGCGGCGTACCGGCCCGTGTTCGCCGACCAGCTCAACATGCTGTTCAAGTACACCTATCTGTATGACTTGCCCAGCCTGGGGCAGGCCACCACCCGACCGGACGAGCGCGCGCATATCCTCGCGATCGACGGCCTGTACGATCTAAGCCGGCGCTGGGAAGTGGGCGGCAAGCTGGCCTACAAGCAAAACGAACTGCGTCTGGCGCGAGACAGCGGTCCCTGGTTCGATTCGAACGCGAGGTTGGCCGTTGCTCGGGCTCGTTACCATTTCATCAGGAGCTGGGACGGCTTGCTGGAATACCGCTGGCTGGATGTGAGAGCAGCGGATGACGATCGTCAGGGCGTCCTGCTGGGGATATACCGACATATCGGCGATCATGTGAAATTGGGGGCGGGATACAACTTTACCGACTTCAACGATGATCTGAGCAGCCTGGATTATCGTAATCGCGGGTGGTTTGTCGATTTGCTCGGTAAGTGGTAAGGATCTGTTCCGAAGGGGGTGTCGCCAAAAGTCAATCGACGCGTGCATGACGCCGCGTACCTGTTCTCTTTCTTTTCCAAGAAACGAGAGAGCGTAATCCAGACCGCCCGACCTGTCGCGTATAATGATTCGCATGCGCATCGATTGGCACAAGTACGATCCGAAAGACGGCTACGACGAGCTCATCAGCTCGCCGGGGTATGCGCGCGCGCCGGCACGGGGCTTGGCAAAGTATTTGCGCTCACTCAGCGATCAGCAATTGGCGCGCCGCCAGCGCGCCGCTGAGCTTGCGATTGCCGAGATGGGCATCACCTTTACGGTCTACGCCGAAGGCGAGAACATCGATCGCGCCTGGCCGTTTGATATCATTCCGCGCGTGTTGTCGGCGCGTGAGTGGGAGCAGATCGAGGCCGGGCTCCAACAGCGCCTCACCGCGCTCAACCACTTTATTCAGGACATCTACAACGAGCAGCTCATCGTCAAAGACAAGGTCTTCCCTCGCGCGGTACTGAGGGGTTCGAAAAACTATCTCGACGCGCTGGCCGGCACGAAGCCGCTGTTCGGTGTGTGGGCGCACGTCTGCGGTTCGGATCTGGTGCGGGACAAGGACGGGACCGTATATGTGCTCGAAGACAACCTGCGCGTGCCCTCGGGCGTGTCCTACATGGTCGAGAACCGCAGCGTAACCAAACGGGTGTTTCCCGAGTTGTTTCGCCAGCATCGCATCGAGCCGGTCGACGACTACCCGGCGCAGCTTTTCGATATGCTGGCATCGCTGTCGCCGCGGCCGCTCGAACACCCCGAAATCGTCGTCCTCACACCGGGTATCTATAACTCGGCGTACTTCGAGCACGCCTTTCTCGCTCAGCGCATGGGCACCGAGCTCGTGGAGGGCAGTGATCTGGTCGTCGGTGACGACGACTGCGTCTACATGCGTACGATCCATGGGCTGCAACGCGTCGACGTGATCTATCGCCGCATCAATGATGAGTTTCTGGATCCGGAGGTTTTTCACGCAGACTCCATGCTCGGTGTCCCCGGTCTGATTCGCGCATGGCGCAAGGGTAATGTCGCACTTGCCAATGCGCCGGGCGCGGGGGTCGCGGACGACAAAGTCGTCTACACATTTGTCCCGCACATGATCAAGTACTATCTCGATCAGGATCCGTTGATTCCAAACGTGCCCTCCTACCGGTGCATGGACAAGTCGCAGCGCGAGTACGTACTGGCCAATCTCGACAAGCTCGTGGTCAAACCCGCGAACGAGTCCGGCGGTTACGGCATGCTCGTTGGCACCCACTCCAGCAACGCCGAGCGCAAACGTTTCGCCAAATTGATACGCAAATCGCCACGCAACTACATGGCGCAGCCGGTGCTCACATTGTCGACGACACCCACGGTGTGCGATGGCAAACTCGAACCGAGGCATGTGGATTTGCGCCCGTTCATTCTGCAGGGTGAACGCAGCTACGTCACCGCGGGTGGCCTGACGCGCGTCGCGTTACGGCGGGGCTCACTGGTCGTCAACTCCTCTCAGGGAGGCGGCAGCAAAGACACCTGGATCGTGGAGAGCCACTGATGCTGTCGCGGGTGGCGGAGCGCATCTATTGGATGACGCGGTATCTGGAGCGGGCCGAGAACACCGCGCGTCTGGTCAACGTTTACCGCGAGCTCATGCTGGACTTGCCGCCCGGCGTGGGCGTGCAGTGGCGCCAGCTGGTGGAAATCACCGCCGCCGAGAACTTTTTCGAACCGCGCTATCGCAGCGCCGGTGAGCGCAACGTGCTCAAATTCGTGCTCATGGATCAGAACAATCCGAGCTCGGTGTTGAGTTGCCTGATAGCCGCGCGGGAGAATGTGCGCACTACACGTGATCTGGTGCCGGCCGAAGGTTGGGAGCACGTCAACGAGCTGTATTTGTTCGGGCGTAAAAAATTCGGCGGCAAAATGTTGCCGGCGCACCTGCACGAAGTGCTCTCCGAAGTGGTCATGCGTTGTCAGCAGATCGCCGGGCTGCTTGTCGGTACGATGAGTCACGGCGACGCCTTCCAGTTCGCGCGTATCGGGATCTCACTCGAGCGTGCTGACATGACCACGCGTATCGTGGACGTTGGATCGACCACCTTGATCGCGTCCGGAGAAGAGATTCTGCGACTCGAGAACCGTTTGTGGATGAACGTGCTGCGTTCGCTCAGCGCGTATCAGATGTATCGTCAATACGTTCGCCGCCGGGTGCGCGGGCCGGACGCCGTAAGGTTTCTGCTGCGCGACCCGCAGTTCCCGCGGTCGGTCACGCACACGCTGAGCGCGATTCAACAATCGTTGATGCTGTTGCCCAGAAGCGATATGCCGCTGCGAGCGGTCGCACGTACGCAGCGACTGCTTGCAGAAACGGATATCGACTCTCTGTTCGACAAAGGACTGCATCAATACATGGATGATCTGCAAGCCGAGATCGGCGCGATTCACGGGCAAATCACCAAGACATGGTTTGTGCAGCAGTTGGATGAAGCGGTTTAGCTGCCCCTGCGGCCAGGCGATATTCTTCGACAACACGAAGTGTCTGTGTTGCGCGGCGCGGCTCGGTTTCGACCCCGGACGGCTGCAAATGCTGCGCATCACCCAGACTGATGCCGGTACGTGGTCGGATGCCGGGGGGACCACGTTTCGCCTGTGCGCCAATAGTGTCGAGCATGACAATTGCAACTGGCTGGTATCGGTGGCCGATTCGGACATCTATTGCGT
>JBPCXK010000647.1:0-4359 GCA_051008635.1 Gammaproteobacteria bacterium | reverse complement strand
ACCTGATCGGCTGCCGCCGCCAGCGTGCCCGCGCGCTCAGCGACATCGACCGCCGCCTCTACCTCAGCCAAAGAGCCCGAGCACCGCGCCGCCAGGCAGTCCGGTAGTAAACTGAACGTTTGATGGCTTGCTCGACAGTACCAGCGCGCTATCCGGGTGCCCGCCGGGCGCACCCGCTCATAGGTGCCGTGGCGGGCAAAACCGCACCCCCCTTGCCGATGCACCGGACAGCGCGCAAGACTTGCCTTACACCAGGCTTTGCGATTAACGTATTGCTCGCTGGTCAGCGATGTCTTATGCCGAAGTTGCACCAGCCACCGGCCCGCACGGCAGCTACCGTGGCGGGCCACTTCAGTTGTTGACTTCAATGATTATGGCGCAGCATTCGCGATAATGCTCTCTGCTCTCAGCGCCGAGCAAAGGGAAAAACAACTACTCTCGCCTTCCCACATTCACACCGCACTTACCGCAATTCGGCCACCCAATATTCAGAGACAAAACCGCATGCGGTTTTCGGTTTAGAAAGGGAAACTACACGGGGAAGCGCACGTGTTCGGCGCTTTGCGCCCAGCGTTGCAGCGGGGTATCGCCGTCGAGCGCGCGGTGGGGGCTGTGATGATACTCGCCCTCGACCCAGGCCCACAGCCTGCGGTTCAAGGCCTCAAGGCTGGTGGTGTCCTCGGGCCTAAGGCGGGTCAGCAGTTGGGCCCTAACGGTTTTGAACCAGCGCTCGATTTTGCCTTTGCCCTGGGGTTGATTATGCGGTGCACCGCATAATCAACCTTATGCGCAGTTCTCCGATATGCGGAGTTGCTACTGACTTGAACCCCGGAACGACTATCAGATCTCCGATTCCACAGTGACGCACTGCGCATAATATTGGTCTGCTTCCTACAAGGAGGGCATTCTGCCGTCCTTGCTTCAGTTCAGGAGGCAATATGCTCAACTTACATGTCACATCACCGGTCACACTCGCTCATCTGGAGGCTACACCGTGTTGGCCGTTTCTCGATGGTTATACCGATTGGTTGGAGGGCCGTCATTACTCTTCATCACTGATTCAACTGTACCTCTTCGGAATCGTGCCGCTTGGCCGATGGCTGAAGCGTAGCAAGCGTGCTCCGTGCGATCTCGACTATTGTGTACTTGATGCCTATCGGCGACATCGGGCATCCATCGGCCAGTGGCGTTACCGCAACGGCAAGATCAAGCAGGCGTTTCATGGAGCGCAACGATTTCACGAGTATCTTGTCGCGATCGACGTTGTTGCCGCTCCACTAGATCCTGCGCTTGTGCTGCGACCGTTGCACAAGCAATTCGAGCAGTGGATGAGGGTTCACCGCGGCGTTCGAGAGGTTACCTTGCGTGGATACGAGATACCCATTTCAGCACTGCTCGATTGTCTTGGCGATGACCCGGCGCGATACACTGCCGCACTTTTGCGGCGATTTCTGCTGGGCACCAGCAGCCGTGCCGGCATAGCAACCGTCAAGGCTACCTCAACCGCAGTTCGCGCATTCCTGCGCTTCCTTGTTGCTACCGAACAATGCCACAGCGCTCTGTTGGGTGCGATCCCGAGGATCGCGGACTGGAGACTTGCCGCCCTGCCAACGTATCTTGCCCGCACGGATGTGGAGAGGTTGATCGCATCTTGTGAGGAGCGGCCGCTGACTGCGCGCCGAGATCGCGCCGTGCTGTTGCTACTGTGGCGTCTTGCGCTACGGGCGGGCGATGTCGCCAATCTGGAACTCATCGATATCGATTGGCGTGAGGGTCGGATGAAGGTCACTGGCAAGAACCGGCGTGATATCTGGCTGCCACTATCACAGGATGTCGGTGATGCCATCGTGAGCTACCTGCAGCACGAGCGCCCAGCCGTGGACAACGCACATGTATTTCTCAAGTGCATCGCCCCAGCAGGCCCGCTCAATTCAAGATGCGTCTCGTCAATCGTACGTCGGGCCATTGAATGTACAGGGATTGATGCACCGGCGAGTGGTGCACATTTGCTGCGACGCTCGGCTGCGACTGACATGCTTCTCCATGGCGCAACGCTATCGCAAATCGGCTCGGTTCTTCGGCACGAGAGCTTCGAGACAACACAGCTCTATGCGAAGGTCGACGGTGATTTGCTCCACGAGGTGGCTGCCCGTTGGCCATCCGACCCGTCATCGGCATCCAGACCCAGTTCGCCTGCGAATGATCTGACGCACGCGCCTACCGCCCAGCGAGGTACAGTAACATGTTGAGCAAAGCAGCACACGAGTACCTCACGCTACGCCGAACGCTAGGCTACAAGCTCACCGATACCGAGGCGCTGCTACGCAGCTTTGTGGCGTTCGCTACTCAACAAGGCGACACAGGCCTGCGGGCCGAGACCGCAGTGGAGTGGGCAACCCTCGGTGCCAGTGTACAGCGGCGACGACGCCGTGTGCGTACACTCGCACTGTTCGCCCAGCATCTGCGTGCTGAGGATACGTGTCACGATACCCTTCCGACACATCTCTTTCCGTCAAAGCTCCAGCGCCACCCTCCGCGCATTTTTTCAGTCGAGGAGATCCATCGGGTTATGGCGTTGACGGATTCGCTGTGGCCTGCCGAGTCCATCAGGCCGATCACGTATCGCACACTGATTGGTTTGCTTTTTGCGACCGGCATGCGAGTCAGCGAAGCGTTGCGTCTTCGTTTCCAGGACGTGTGCACCTCGGGTCTGACGATCCATCAGACCAAGTTTCGCAAAAGCCGCTGGTTGCCTGTGCACACGAGCACCGCCGAGGTCCTCGAGACTTACCTGGCAGCACGGCGCGCGATCGCCTCGGACAGCGACCGGTTATTCCTTTCGTGGCGACGCCGCCGACCGCTTGGCGCCGATTCTGTGCTGGATACGTTCCAGAGGCTCTGCGCCGAGGCCGGTATCGGCGGTGCCGGTGGACGGCGAAAGCCACGGTTGCACGACCTACGCCATAGTTTCGCAGTCCCGCGCTTATGCGTTGCGGTGCAAAGCGTGATCAGGTCGAGCGCCACATGCTGGCGTTGTCGAGCTACTTGGGGCACGTGTGCGTATCTTCGACCTACTGGTACCTTGAACAGACGCCGGAGCTGATGCGCGATATCGCCGATGCCTGCGAGGAGGCGCACAGCGCAGACATCACATGAGCGCCCTGGCACCGCATGTCGCGGCGTACCTCCGCGAACGCTTGCCCAAGGAACTCGGTGCAAGCCGGCACACTTGCGAGACGTATACTCATGCCTTGAGGTTGTGGTTTGAGTACGCGGCAAAGCGTCACAGTGTGGCACCGTCGAGCCTCGAACTCGAGCAACTCGATACCGAGACGGTCTCGGGTTTCTGCGAACATCTTGAGCAGATGCGAGGCAACTCTGCACAGACTCGTAACGCAAGGCTCACCGCTATCAAGTCGTTCATGCGTTTCGTCGAGTACCGAGTGCCTGCGATGCTTGAGCAGAGTCGGCAGATCCACTCGATTCCCAGAAAGCGAACCGACAAAAAGCTGGTCGGATACCTCGACCGAGCCCAGGTTGAAGCACTATTGAGCACGGTGACCGTCGAGACACGCATGGGTATTCGTGATCGGGCAATGATCCATCTGTGCCTCGCTGCCGGCCTGCGTGTGTCGGAACTGGTGACGTTGCCGATGAGTGCACTGACGTTGCACGCAGAGCCGGCTGTGCACGTGCTTGGCAAGGGTCGTCGGGAACGTGCCTTGCCGCTGTGCAAGGGTGTTGCACAGGATCTTCGAGCTTGGCGAGACGTGCGAGGGGAGTGCCCGGCAATCGAGTGCTTTGTGAACGCGCGCGGTGGCCCAATGACTCGATCCGGGTTCGAGTATGTTCTGCACAAGCATGCTGTGCGTGCTGCAGCCTCGTGTTCATCGCTCGAAGGGAAAACGATCAGTCCGCATGTGCTTCGACACACCTGTGCGATGACCGTTTTGCAAGCCACAGGAGACCTTCGCAAGGTGTCACTCTGGCTCGGTCATGCCGGAATCGCTACCACACAGATCTATCTGCGGGCCGATCCGACTGAGAAACTCGCAATCGTGGATCAGCTGATCCCACCGACCCTGCGTCGTGGTCGGTTCCAAGCCACCGACGCACTGATCGCCTCGTTGACAGGGTAACTATTATGCGGAGTGAACCAACGGCGAGAGGAGCCTGTGTGCGCATCTCGCCGTTGGTACTGCGCATATCGGAGAACTGCGCATAAGGTTGTATATGTGGAACGCAAATCGAATTGACTTGACACTTTATTGCCGGGCGGGTGGTCCACGGACCGAGGTAGCGGGATTTTGTAGTACAGGTCGACGCGCCAGTCTTTGACCACCACCTTGTCCAGAACCA
>JBPCXK010000646.1:0-3738 GCA_051008635.1 Gammaproteobacteria bacterium | reverse complement strand
GCCTAGCACGTATTCGCTGGCCAGGCAGTCGACCAGCTCCGGGCGCTGATACCTGTCTATTCCAGGCATTTTCGTAACCGTTCCATGCCGCGGCGAACCCACGCCTTGACCGTGCCTAGCGGGTTGTCGGTCCGCCGGGCCAGTTCGTCGTGCGTGTGACCGTAATAATACGCCATCATGATACAGCGCCTTTGCTGTTCCGGCAGCTCGTTCAGACAGGCGATCACCGCAGACGTCGACGCCTGCATGCTTGCCGCTTCCAGCGGCCCTTGCTCGCTGCTGGCGAACTCCTGCTCTTCAAATTGCGCCGTAAGCTGATCGGCCTGCATGCGGGTGCTGCGCAACAAATCGAGCGCACGATTGCGCACGATGCTCGTCATCCAGGTCATGGCCGCACCTTTCGCCGGGTTGTAGCTGCCCGCCCGGCTCCAGATCTTGATAAAGCTATCCTGCAAAACATCTTCCGCACTCGCCTCATTCTTCAGCAGCGCAAGACTTACCCCATAGAGCTTCGGCGCCGCCGCGCGGTAAAGCCGCTCCAACGCCGTAGCGTCCTGCCTCGCGCAGCGGGCCAGTAGCTCCGCCATTTCATCCGGCTGTTTCGCTGTTGTTTTGTGAGCCGACGGCATGTGCGAATAATCACACATCACGGATCAGCGGGCCACAGCCTGCCATTCCACACTGTAGATACGCACGCCGGCGGCGGGCGGATGCACGGAAAAAGAAAAAGGGGCCGACGGCCCCCTCTGGCAGATGGGCGTGGCGCCGGTGGGTCAGTTGGCAACCGCCTTCATGCTGAGGCGGATGCGGCCCTGCTTGTCGACTTCCAGCACCTTGACCTTGACCTGATCGCCTTCCGACAGCTTGTCGCTGACGTTGTTGACGCGCTCGTCTGATATCTGAGAGATGTGCACGAGCCCGTCCTTGCCGGGCAAGATAGTCACAAAGGCGCCGAAATCCATGATCTTGGCGACCTTGCCTTCGTAGGTCTGGCCGACCTCGACGTCGGCGGTGATGAGCTCGATGCGGCGGCGGGCCTCTTCTCCCGCCTCTTTGTCGACCGAGGCGATCTTGATATCACCACTGTCGTCGATGTCGATCGTCGCGCCCGTCTCCTCGGTGATAGCACGGATGGTCGAGCCGCCCTTGCCGATCACGTCACGAATCTTCTCGGGGTCGATATGCATCGTGATAAACCGCGGCGCATACTCCGACATCTCTTCGCGCGGATTGGGTAGCGCCCCGTCCATGACATCCAGGATGTGCAAACGCCCGTCGCGCGCCTGCGCGAGCGCCGTTTGCATGATGTCGCGCGTGATGCCGTCGATCTTGATATCCATTTGCAAGGCGGTAATGCCGTCGCGCGTGCCGGCCACCTTGAAATCCATATCGCCGAGATGATCTTCATCGCCCAGTATGTCGGTGAGTACGACGAACTTGTCGCCTTCTTTGATAAGCCCCATCGCGATGCCGGCCACCTGCGCCTTGATCGGTACGCCCGCGTCCATCAACGACAGGCTCGTGCCGCATACTGAGGCCATCGAGCTCGAGCCATTCGACTCCGTAATCTCGGACACCACACGGATGATGTAAGGAAACTCGGCGGGATCGGGCATCACCGCCTGAATACCACGTTTGGCCAGCCGGCCGTGACCAATCTCCCGGCGCTTGGGAGATCCCATAAACCCGGTCTCCCCAACGCAGTACGGGGGAAAGTTGTAGTGCAGCATGAAGTTTTCTTTGCGTTCGCCCTCGAGCGCGTCGATGATTTGTGCATCGCGGCCGGTCCCCAGCGTGGTGGTGACCAGCGCCTGGGTCTCTCCGCGAGTGAACAACGCAGCGCCATGGGTGCGCGGCAACACACCGACCTGCGCGTTGACGGAGCGCACGGTCATGTTGTCGCGCTGATCGATACGTTTTTCGCCACCGATAACGCGGCTGCGCACGATCGCTTTCTCCAACGCGCTGAAAGCGCCCTTGACCGCGTCCCTGGCGGGCGCGGATTCGTCGTCCTCGTTGCACAGCGTTGCCAGCGCTTGCTCGCGGATCTCGGCGATACGTTCCTGACGCGCCTGCTTTTCGGGAATCTGGTAGGCCGCCGACACATCGGCGCCGCATTTGTCGGTGACCGCTTGCCGCAAAGCCGTGTCGTCCTCCGGTGGCTGCCAATTCCAGGGAGGGTTGCCTGCTTCGGCGGCCAGCTCGCGAATCGTGCGAATGGCAACCTGCATTTGCTCGTGACCGAACATCACCGCGCCGAGCATGATGTCCTCTGACAACATTTTCGCCTCGGACTCGACCATCAGCACCGCATTGTCGGTGCCCGCAACCACCAGGTCGAGATCGGAGCCGGCGAGCGCGGACATTGTCGGATTCAACAGATATTGCCCATCCCGGTAACCCACGCGCACGGCGCCGATAGGGCCGTTAAACGGCATGCCCGAGATGGCCAGCGCCGCCGAGGCCCCAATCATCGCCGGGACGTCCGGGTCGATCTCATGGTTCAGCGAAACCACGGTGGCGATGATTTGTACTTCGTTGGTAAAGCCCTTTGGGAAAAGCGGGCGGACAGGGCGGTCGATGAGGCGGCAGGTGAGGGTTTCTTTCTCCGAAGGTCTGCCCTCACGCTTGAAAAAACCGCCGGGTATCTTGCCGGCGGCGTAGGTGCGTTCCTGATAGTTGACCGTTAGGGGGAAAAAGTCTTTGCCGGAATCCGAATCCTTTTGGCCGACTGCAGTGACCAGCACTACGGTATCGGCCATGTTGACCATAACTGCGCCGTTTGCCTGGCGCGCGATGTGGCCGGTTTCGAGGGTTACTTTATTGTCGCCGTATTGGAACGTCTTCGATATGAGTTTCACTATGGTACTTTCCTGAAATGACAGATTAGCGCCGCAGACCCAGCGTTGCGATGAGCTCTTGATAACGCTGCTGGTCCTTGCCTTTCAGGTAGTCCAACAGACTGCGCCGCTGATTCACCATCTTCAGCAGGCCGTGGCGCGAATGGTAATCGTGTTTGTGAGTAGTAAAGTGTTGGGTGAGGTAGTCGATACGTGCGGACAGCAACGCGACCTGCACCTCGGGCGAGCCGGTGTCGCCCGATGAACGTTGGTGTTTCTCGACTATCTGTGATTTTTCCGTGGTACTGAGCGCCATTTCTGCTCCCGATTCTTGCAAGTCTTGAGGTTTCGGCGCGCGGATTGTAGCACGCGCCGATACCGGCGACACTTCTATTTCAACCGAATCATGCGCTTAGGCGCGAGGCGCCCGTCCTCCAGCACATGCCCGATACCTACGAAATTCTCACGGTCGTCGTAGAGCCGGATCACAGCGGCTTGCAGCGCCTGTGCAACGCGCACCGGCATGCCGTTGCCGAGCCGCGTCGCGGATTGCGCGCTCAGCGTCAATGCCGGCCAGTCGCTGAGCGCTGAATCCAGCGGCAGCAATGACGCGTCCAGTGCGTCGAAGCCTTCTCGGGCTCGGCCCTGCAGACCATCGAGGTCAGCCATCCTGGCCGCCATGTACGGCTCAACGCCGATCCGCCGCAGCGCTGTGACATGCGCCCCACAGCCCAGCTGTTTGCCAATGTCCTCGGCCAGTGTTCTCACATAGGTCCCCTTCGAGCAGATGACGTCGAGCTCGAGCTCATCCTCGCCCTGGCGCACGCATTCGAGCGAGTCGATCGTTACGCGCCGCGGCTCTCGCGCCACCGTCACACCTGTGCGCGCGAGCCGATAC
>JBPCXK010000645.1:0-15121 GCA_051008635.1 Gammaproteobacteria bacterium | reverse complement strand
AAGCAACGCCGCCACGCGGGATGGATAGACGTCGCACAGGGATGTGCAAGTGTCGCGGGCGCAGGACGCGCAGGAGCGACCGCCGAGAAACGTGAAGTTATTTCTGGCAGAGCCCTTGGCCCACATTTCTCACCACGGGGCGAGAGATGCGGGCTAAGGCTCCGAGAAAACCCACTCGCTCGCCTCTTCATAAAACAACAACCGCTGCTGCGGATCGGGAATGTTTTGCGACAACAAGTGAACATACCGGATAGCGCCGGCCGGCCTGTTCCCTTGCGTCATCTGCGCCAGGATCTCTTCACACAAATCCGGCGCGATCGGGCCGACGTAACGCACGAAAATGCGATCTATTTCTTCGCGAGAGTGCATGAGTTCTGTGGGTTTTCTGTTCACGACAAAGTTTACGTAGTTTGAACAAAGAAAGTCGCAAAACCCAGAGTTCGGGGCGCGTTTTGGTCAAAACTTCCCAATTGCCCGATGAACGGCTGTAGCGCCAATTACTACTTTGCGGCGCCCGGCGAGGCGTGAAATCCCGCCCCACGGGCCAGGCTGGTAAGCGACGTCCTTAGCCCGCATTTCTCACCACGATGACGGCGCTGGCTTGATCTTTGATTCCACAACGCATTTTCTTCTTCTCGGAAATACGACCTGTATTCCACTCCTTCAGAAAATGCCTTGTGAATTCAAATCTCGGCGCGATCATCTCGCCCCGTGGTGAGAAATGCGGGTTAGAGGCTATACATCCAGGGCAGTAGCCAGCTGAACACAAGCCACATGACGATCGTTAGCGGTATGCCGATTCGCACGAAGTCGCTGAATTTGTAACCACCCGCGTTCATCACCAGCAGGTTGGTCTTGTACGCCATGGGAGTGGCGTAGCTCATGTTGGCGCCAAACAGCACCGCGAGGACGAACGGTTCCGGCGGCAAACCGAGCTCTGCAGCAATGTTGATAGCGACGGGCGTACCGATTACCGCCGCGGCGTTGTTCGACACGATGTTCGTCAGTACCGCCATCAACAACATCAAGCCGCTGAGTAACACAGACGGCGAGGCGCCAAACGTCACGGCCAAAAAGAGCTGCGCGAGGTACTCGGTGCCTCCTGTCTCGATGAGCGCCACACCGAGCGCAAGGCTGGCGACGACAATCAGGATCACCTGCGCGCTGAGCGCGAGCGCGGCGTCTCGCCAGCTCAGGCATCCCGTAAAGATCATCAGCAGCGCGCCGCATAAGGCGCTGGTCGCGATCGGCAGCAGGCCAATGGCAGCGGCCGCGACGATGCCCAACATGATGAGCAGGGCCACCGGCGCCTTGCTCGTGTGTGGCAAATCGTCGGTTGCGTCCAGCACCAGCATGTCGCCGCCTTGCTTGATGGCAGAGATGTTGGCACGCGCCCCCTGAACCAGCAAGACATCGCCAGCCCGCAAGCGCACGTCGCGAATGTCGGTTCGCAGCGCGTCCATCGCTCTACCCGCATGATGAATCGCCAGCGTCACGATCTGATGGCGGTCCGGCAGACCGAGAAAACGCAGTGTTCGATCTTCCAGCGGCGAACCGGGCACGATCACGATCTCGGCGATCTGCTGGTCTTCAGCTTTCAGCGGGTGTTCTTCATCGACCGGGTTGCCTCCCGAGTAGAGCGTGGCGCCGAGCTCCTGCTCGAACTCCTTCAGACGCTGCGGCGTATCGCTCACGACCAGGCGGTCGCCAGCCTTGATCACGGCGTCCGGCAAGGGGCTGACAAACGTATCCTTGCCTCGCTGCACGCGCGTCACCTTGAGCCCGCTACCCCCGCGTTTCATCACTTCAGAGAGCGTCTTACCCTCCGCGAAGCTGCCTTCGGCGATGTTCAGGCGTGCGCTGAAAATTCGCGGCGAGGTGTCAGACATCACGGCGTCACGCGGCGGCAAAAGCCGCGGCGCAAACAACCACAAATACAGAATTCCTATTCCACCCGCGACGGAAACAGGCAGGAAAAAATCGAACATGCTGAAACGCGGCAGACCGAGGTCGGCTGCGATCGACACGACCAGCAGGTTAGTGGAAGTGCCTATGGTAGTACTCATGCCGCCCACCAGCGTGGCAAAACCCATGGGCATGAGCACCGCAGAGGCGGGTGTGCCGGTGCGCAACGACACACTCGTCAAAATTGGCAGCAGTAACACCACAATCGGTGTATTGTTGACGAATGCACTGAGCAAACCGCCAACTGCCAGCGTCAACAACAACGATAACTGCGGGCTGCCACTCCACAGTCGCGCCAGATATCTTCCGATGGGCTCGAGCGCGCCGGTGCGCACCAAACCCTGGCCCGCGACCATCAGCGCGCAAACGGCAACCAGCGCCTCGTGGCCAAACCCGAGAAAGAAGTCGTGCGCATGCAGCACATTGCCGCCCGTGCCGCGGTAGGGAAACAGCTCGAAGCCCACAGCCAACGCGACCAACACCAGCAAGCTGGAAGACTCTAGCGGCACACGCTCGCGGGTGAACAAGTACAGCGCCACCACGGTCAGAACCAGCACGGCGACCGCGTGCGGCCCGGGGATGACGGGGAACTCCATCACTTATCTGGCAGACATTGGGTGTTTACTCGCGGAAATGCCGGTCCGCGGTCCCAGCGACCCCCTTCGGACCCGGCTTCTTATGCGTTTGGACGCTTAAGGCCAATATATTACGATTTTTGAAAACGATACGCACATTTGTCGGCATCCTGGCCAGATTCATATCACGCTTGTAGACGCCTACAGGGCCGCCATGTATCCTGCCGCGCAAACAGGCCGACGTCGTCATCGCGGTAGACGCACACTCCCGCATCCGCTGCGCCGTGCGAAGCGTATTGAACTTGAACCCACGACAGAATCAGCCCGCCCAGCCGGTCTGACAAATCAATCAGATCTGGATAGAACCATGCACAAAATGCTGCCGTTGCTGAAAGCCACGGATTTTCCCGAGATACGGAGAAGCCGACTCGAAATCCTGCAAGTCAACCTCGGGTACAAGTGTAACCAGGCTTGCCTGCACTGCCATGTCAACGCCAGCCCCAAACGCAAGGAGTTGATGGATGCGAAAACGATAGGGCTGGTGCTGGAATTTCTGGAACGCTCGACGGCGAGCACGCTCGACGTCACCGGCGGCGCACCGGAGATGAATCCGTACTTTCGCAAACTCGTGCGGGAGGCACGGGCATCGGGGGCAACAGTTATCGATCGCTGCAATCTGACCATTCTCGAGGAGCCCGGGTATGAGGATCTCGCCGACTTTCTCGCCCGCCATCAAATAGCAATCACCGCTTCCCTGCCTTGCTACCTGGAGGAAAACGTCGACACTCAGCGCGGCGAAGGTGTTTTCGGCGCCAGCATCCGCGCGCTAAAACGACTCAACGCGCTGGGTTACGGTCGAGCGGGCGGCGGCCTCACGCTGAATCTCGTCTACAACCCGCTCGGACCCAGCCTGCCGCCTTCGCAAACAGAGCTGGAGGCCAGATACAAGCGTGAGCTGCGCGAGCGCTACGACATCGTGTTCGATAACCTCCTTACGTTGACCAACATGCCCATTGCCCGTTTTGGCAGCACGCTGGTTTCGAAAGGACAGTTCGACAGCTACATGAGCTTGCTGCGCAGTGCGCACCGGCAGCAGAATGTCGGTGGCGTTATGTGCCGCTCGACCGTGAGCGTTGACTACCGGGGCTATGTCTATGATTGCGATTTCAATCAGATGCTGGGCATCCCGCTCAACACGGGTAACAAACCGCGCACCCACTTGAGCGAGCTACTTGGCCATGATCTGACCGACAACCCGATCATGATCGCGGACCACTGCTGGGGTTGCACCGCCGGACAGGGGAGTAGTTGCGGAGGGGCGCTCGCGTAGCTTGGTGCGGCCCCAACAAAAAGTTTCTGTCATCGTGCCCGTTTTGAACGAGGCTGGCATCGTCGACGACACGCTCGCCACCCTCCAGGAACTGCGCGATAAGCAGCACGAGGTCATCCTCGTCGACGGCGGCAGCAGCGACGGCACTGCCGACATCGCCCGCCCTTGCGTAGATCACGTGCTTGTGTGCCGCAAAGGACGCGCACAACAAATGAACGCCGGCGCCGGACGCGCGCGTGGTGATGTATTGCTGTTCCTGCACGCGGACACACTGCTGCCCGAAAGCGCCGACGCGCTGATCATCGATGCCTTGCAGAATCCACGCTACGTTTGGGGACGGTTTGACGTTCGCTTCCCGCGGGCCAGCATTGCCCTGCGCACGGTCGCCCTGTGCATGAACCTGCGTTCGCGTCTCACCGGCATCGCCACCGGGGATCAGGCCATTTTCGTGACGCGCGCGGCGTTCGAGCCACTTCGCGGCTTTGCCGATATCCCGTTAATGGAGGATGTCGAATTCACGCGACGGCTCAAGCAGCTTTCAGCGCCGGTATGTCTGCGGGCGAAGGTGACGACGTCAAGCAGGCGATGGCAAAACCAGGGTGTTTTCGCAACCGTGCTGAAAATGTGGTGGTTGCGGTGGCGGTACTTTCTCGGCGCCAGCCCTCACCGTCTGGTCAAACACTACTATCCTTGAAATACCCGCAGGGACGCATTCTGGTATTTGCCAAGGCGCCGGTGCCTGGCGAGGTCAAGACCCGACTCATGCCACAGCTCGACGCCGCGGAGTGCGCCGAACTGCACAAAAAGCTGGTGGCGCGTACGCTCTCTACCGCCATTGACGCGCGACTTTGCCAGGTCGAACTGTGGTGCAGCCCTGATCCCAGCCACGCGTTCTTCGGTGATTGCGCGAAACGCTTCGGCATAACTTTGGCGCGCCAGGACGGCAGCGATTTAGGTGCACGAATGAGAAGCGCGCTGGGGCAGACACTCGATCGGTCCGAGTTTGCGATTGTCATCGGCAGCGACTGCCCGACTATGACGGGCGCGTATCTCGCCGCCGCATGTGAGCCGCTCGCACACGGCACCCGGTGCGTCCTGGGCCCGGCCGAAGATGGCGGTTACGTGCTGATCGGCTGCCGCGAGGTCGACGAGTTACTGTTCAGCGCTATCGCCTGGGGCAGTTCCGGAGTATTGACCGAGACCCTGCAGCGGCTCGCGCGGCTCGGTTGGGATTACACCGTGCTGAGCGAACTTTGGGACCTCGATCGCCCGCAGGACCTAGCCCGCATATCTCACCACGATGGCGAGCCCTCGCTTGATCTTTGATTCCACAACGAATTTTCTTCTCTCGGAAATACAGCCCGTATTCCTCGTGTCAGAAAATGCGTTGTGAAATCAAATCTCTGCGCGATCATCTCGCCCCGCGGTGAGATATGCGGGCTAGTGAACAATTGTCCGGCGTGTTGCCAGGACACCTTAATCCTAAAGAAACCACCGCCGTGAACCGTCTACGCGCCCGCTATTTCACTGATATGCGTTGCCGGCCGCGCGGGCGTACCCATCATGCCGATTTAGCCACATCTTCACCGGTCACCTCGCACAACTTCCTTACCAGCAGGACGGGTCGCAGTGTGGCAACTTGCGACTGTGTCGATGCCAGCGAGCTACCTGCGCGTCACGAGACCTTGCGTGTTACAAGATCGCGCCGGCTCGTTGCACCGCTTGCGGAAGTTGCATCGTCGTAACAGATCTGGCGGGTCTTCGGCACCTGGTCGAGCGCCCAGTGGGCAATCGCCCATTGCCAGCATTCCGCCACGCTGGCAGCCACCAGCTCCGCCGGCGGGTTTTGCCCGAGGAATTGGAGGCTGGCGATCAGGGCCTGCTGCGGCAGCGCGGTGTCGAGCGCCGGCGCGTGCGTGTGCTTGCTGAGTTTTTTGCCCCTGACGTTTACAGCGACGGGCAAATGAACGTAGCGTGGCGTCGGCACGCCCAGCAGTCCTTGCAAGTAGATCTGGCGGGGCGTGGAATCGAGTAGATCGGCGCCGCGGACCACCTCGCTGATTCGCTGCCCGGCGTCGTCCACCACCACCGCGAGCTGATAGGCAATGTAGCCATCCCTGCGTTTGATCACGAAATCACCGATCTGCGACTCCAGCCGTTGGGCGTAGAAGCCGGCAACCGGATCGTCAAAGCCGATCGGTTTGTCGTGTGTAATGGCGCGGACCACGCGGCCACGGCGGCCGCTGGCGACGGCGACACGGCAAATGCCCGGATACACGGGTCCGAACTCGCCCAGCGTGGCGTTGGCGCGAATTTCCTGACGCGAGCAGCCGCACAAAAAGATATGCCCGCCTGCGGCGAGTTTCTTGAGCGCGTGTTCGTAGTGTTCGCGACGCTGGCTCTGGTAGGTGACTGCTCCGTCCCACACGAAGCCGAATGCCTCGAGCGTGCGCAGGATCTGAGTGCTCGCGCCCGGCGATTCGCGCGGCGGGTCAAGGTCTTCGATGCGCACCAGCCAGCGGCCGCGTTGGCTTTTGGCTTGCAGATAACTGCCGACTGCCGCGATCAGTGATCCGAAATGTAGTGGCCCTGTCGGCGAGGGCGCAAAGCGTCCAACGTATTTGCTGGCAGGTCTCACTCGACGATGAGGAGCGTTCAGCTCCAGTATATGTGTTGCCGGCGTTACTGGCGGCTGAACCCGCTATCCTTCACGCGCTCAGCTGCTTCTCCTTGATCTCCTGGAGGGTCTTGCAGTCGATGCACAAGGTGGCCGTCGGGCGCGCTTCCAGCCGGCGGATGCCGATTTCGACGCCACAGGCCTCGCAGTAACCGAATTCATCATTGTCGATAAGCGTCAGGGATTCGTCGATCTTTTTGATCAGCTTGCGCTCGCGGTCGCGTGTGCGCAGCTCCAGGCTGAATTCCTCCTCCTGTGTGGCGCGATCGGCAGGGTCGGCGAAGTTCGCAGCCTCGCTTTTCATGAGCTTGACGGTGCGGTCCACCTCTTCCATGAGCTCCTTTTTCCATCCGAGAAGAATATTACGAAAATGCTCGCGCTGCTTTTCGTTCATATACGCCTCGCCCTTTCTGAGCTTGTACGGCGTGAAGTCGCCGACGCCCTTGGCGGGACTCGTCCTCTTTTTCTTGGTCGTGGCGCGTTTGACTGTCTTGACTGTTCTGGCGGTCTTGGCGGTGCTCTTCTTGGCAGCCATTCCTTTCTCCTTCACTAACGAGTCGGCCTTAGTAGCAAATAATCGCCTGCCACGCAAGCCGGACGTCAATGGCAAGCGACAGCCGGGCAGAGAACAGGTACGTGCACGGTGGACGCCGTCCTGTAGGCCCGTCGGCGGCAAGCGAGTTGGACTACGGCAGGGGCGCGAAGTTCGTGCGGCGCACCGCGAGCTCATCCCCGGCCCGTGGCGCCACAGCTTGCCGTTTGTCGCCCATGAACATGCGAAACAGCAGCGGAATCACGAATAAGGTCAACGCCGTGGAGGTCAGCAGGCCCCAGACGATGGCGTTAGCTACCGGCCCCCACAGCAGCGAGTGGCCGCCTAGGCCGGTGGCCAGCGAAAATAGTCCCGCGATGGTAGTCAGCGAAGTAATCAGCACCGGTACGACGCGCCGTCTGGCCGCGTAAATCGTGGCGTGTAGCACTGACATACCGGCGCGCAGCCGTGCGTTGGCCGCCGAGATGAGTACGATGGCGGAGTTGACGGCAATACCCGCGAGCGCCACTACGCCATACATGGTGAAGAGGCTGAGTGGATTATCGCTGATCAGCAGGCCGACCACCACGCCGACAAAGGCGAGCGGTATCGCCGTGAGCACCAGCAAGGGTTGAAAGTAGCTGCGGAACTGCGTGCCCAGGATAAGATAGATGAGCCCGAGGCCGAGCAGGAACAAGACAAGGATGGCGTTGATGCTCTCGCCGATATCATCGAGTTCGCCGGAGAAGTCCAGATCGATGTCCGGGAATCGCTTGCTGATCTGGTTCCAGCGATCCAGTATGACGGCATTGACCGTCACGGTGTCGCTGCGCTCGTTGTCGATTTCCCCCTCGACGGTGATGGCGCGCCGGAAGTTGTAGTGGCGGATGTTGCCGAGTCCCTGCTTCGTCTCGGCGTGCACCAGCTCGCTCATCTGGATACGAGCCCCGTCAGGTGCGGCTAGCGTGAGCTGCAGCAAGTCGCCGATTGCGCTGAGCGGCCGCGGCCGCGCGCGCACACGTACCTCCAGCTTTTCACCTTCATCGCGCAGGTCTGCGGCGACCTCGCCGTCAACGAGTAACTGTACGGTGCGCGCCACGTGCAGCGGATCCAGCCCCGCGCGTCGTACCGCGTCGTGATCGATTTTCAACACCAGCTCCATTTGCCCGGGACTGTCGTCATCGCTGACGTCGCTGACCACCTGCGCCAAGGTGGTGTGCTCCAGCGGCCCGGTCAGGGATTCGATGAACGGGTAATCAGTTGCCAGCGCTTCGAGTCTGGAGGGCGGCAGGCGGGCATCGCTTTGCAATATTGCCTTCAGCTCTGCGGCGGCGTCGCGTACCTCTTGCAGATCATCACCACGCACCTTGATGCTGATCGGCTTGCCCGTGGGCGGTCCGCCGGCCAGGGTCAGGAAATAGATCTTGACTGGCCCGGCGGTGCCGATGACGTCGTCGCGCATGCTCCCGACTAGCTCATCGACACCACGTCCATCCTCCCCCCTGGGTTTGAGCGCAACCAGAATCTGGCCGTAATGATCGCCTTGAAATGGAGCAGTCTCGGTAAACATCTGGCCGGCGTAGCCGATCATCGAGCGCAAATCGACGGGCTGTAGGTGTCTGCGCGCCTTGTCCTCGACCTCCAGCACCTTGTCCAGCGTTTTATCGAGCGGTGTGCCTCTGGGCATCTCGATGTTGATATAGAAGAGCCTGATCGGATCGCTGGCGAAAAAATCTACCTTGATTTGCCCACTGAACGCCGCGCCCAGCGTCGCCATGAGTATCAGCAGGATGCCGACCAGCGTCGTTTTTGGCCGTCGCAGGACCTTAAGCAGTAACTTCGTGTATTTCACGCGAATCCAGTGCAGAAAACGGTTGCGGGTCGCACGTACGCGTGAGGGTTTGGTAAAGGACACGCGTGCCGCAATCAAATGCGCCGGCAACATCCAGTAGGCCTCGACGAGACTGACCGCCAGCGCGACGGTCACGACCATGGGGATGATGAACATGAATTTGCCCAGAATGCCGGGCAACAACATCAGTGGCAGGAACGCGGCCATGGTGGTCAACACGGCGGTCGTGACGGGCGCAAAGACTTCCTTGAGCGCGGCGAGCGCTGCCTCCATCACCGCCATGCCGCGTTGCAGACGGTAGTAAATCGCCTCGACGACAACAACCGCGTCGTCGACCAGCATGCCGAGGCTGATGACCACCCCGAGCAGCACGGTCACGTTCAGAGTATGACCGTTGGCGTCCAGAAACCAGAACGTGCCGGCGAGTATGAACGGAATGCCGATCGAGGTCAGCAAAGCGATGCGGGTGCCCAGGAACACCCACGCCACAGCGAGCACGAGCAGCAGGCCAAGCATGGCGTTGGTCTGCATGATCCGCAGGGCGTCGCGCGTGATTTGTGTTTGATCGTCGACCAGCACCAGCTCCACGCCGGTCGAGGCGCTGAAGCGGTTGCGCTTGGCGATGTATTCCTTGACACGCGCGACCAGCTTCAGGGTGTTGGCATAACCCTGCTTCGTGACCGCCAGCATTACCGCGGGCTGGCCGTTCAGGCGGACATATTTACTCGCCTTCTCGCGCCCGCGCCCGACCTCCGCGACACTGCCTAGTGGTACTTCACCCCGCGCCGTGGTGATCGGCAAGCGGGCGAGGTAATTCGGATCGCTGTCCGTGCCGCTCAGGCGCACTGCCCAATTCTGGTCATTGACCCGCGCGGTGCCCGCAGCGACATCGCGGTAGAACTGCCTCACCGTGTCCGACAGATCGACCGGACTCACGTCGAGGCTTTCTAGGCGCTCAGGCAAGAACAACACCTGCAGCTCCGGATCGTTCAGGCCCGAATCCAGTATCCGGTCGACGCCCTTGATGCGTTCGAGCGCCTTTTTGACGATTTCCGCCTGCTTGCGCAGATTCTCGTCGTCGCCCGGGCTGATGACCGCGAGCGTGGCGACCGGAAAGGCATTCGCGGACGTGACCTCGAAAATAACGGGTGACTCCGCCTCCTCGGGCAGATCCTGTTCTTCGTTCTGGATTTCGCGGCGTAAGTCAGTCAGGCGTTTGTCGAAGGTTGCCGCATCGATGTCGTCGTTGAAGCGCACCAGCACGCTGGATACGGCTTCGCGGCTGTTGCTGGAGACGAACTTCACGTCAGAAACCGTGCGAATGGCGTCTTCCAGCACCTCGGTGACGCGCTTTTCCATGTCCTCAGCGGAAGCGCCAGCCTGGATGGTGGTGATGTCGATCCAGTTGAAATTGATGGTCGGATCCTGCTCGCGCGGCATGGTCACGTAAGCGATCGAGCCCATCACGAGCACGAGCGCGAACACGAGGTTCGCGAGGACGTGGTTGCGGTAAAGGCGTTCCAGCATGGTTACTGCGTTGCGAGCGGATCGCCGTCGCGCAAGGCCTGCATGCCTTCAACGACGAGCACACTGTCTAACGGCAGATCTATGCGTGCTGCTTGTCCCTCCAGCGCGCCGTCGAGCGGTTCGAAGCGCGCGTGCGCATCATTGGCGATGAATACGCCGAGCCTGCCCTCTCTGCGTACCAAAAGCTCGGGTGGCACATGCGCTTGTGCACTTCCCCAGATCAGGCGCCCGGCAGTGCCTGGTAACGCAGCGCCGTTCTTGAACAGCAACCTGACTTCACGGTTGCGCGCCTGTGTGTTGACGGCCGGGACAGCGGTGCGCAATGTCACTGGATAACGCGCCGCGCCTTGCTGGAACGATTGTTCGGATGATTCTGTCAGTCCCACGACCCGGTCGATCGGTACTTGCGCCGAGAGTTCGAGTTGACTCGTATCGAGCAAACGCAGCACGGGTGTGCCGACATTCGCCAGTTCGCCAGCTCCCGCCAACCGTTCCATCACCACGCCGTCGAACGGCGCCGTGAGCGAGCACCGCGCGATCTGTATTTGCGCCTGTTCGATCTCGGCCTGCGCAGTCGCGAGCTCGGCTCTTGCGGTTTGTGATTCCGACTGACGCTGATTCAACAACTCTTTCGACAGATTGCTGGCGCTGGCCAGTGACTCCGCTCTTTGCAACTGCTGGCGAGCGAGCCGCCGTACGGCCTGTGCGCGCCGCAGTGCGGCTTGGGCGCGTTGTTGCGTGAGCACATAGTCCTGGCAGTCGAGTTTTGCCAGGACCTGGCCCTGCTTGACCCGGTTGCCGACCTTGACCTCGATCGTCTCTATCTGCGCGTTGAGCTGGGCGCTGATTCGGCTGTTGTTGAGGCTGACGACCGTAGCCGGCGCAGAGTGTTGTGGATAAACGGCCACCTCACGCAATGGTTTTTTGGTGACCTGCTTCGGTTCCGTGTCCTGCGCGAACGCGTACTGCAATACGACGCCGGCCAGTAACGCGCCTAAGAGCACCTTTTGTTTCGAATTACCTGGTTGCATGGAATGCGAGTTTCATATCGATTCACGACAAGCCGACCGGCTGCGCAGATGCCGATGACGACTTATCCATTGGAGTCCGTATTAACGCGTGCGTTCGACTTTTGCGCTCAGACGGCCCTTTGCCAGGCGCACGTCGATGTCGTCGCCAGCTCTTGTTTGTGCGCTCGAACGCACCAGCACGCCGTCGTCGCTGCGTGTCACCAGCGCAAACCCACGGCCGAGCGTGGCAAGCGGGCTCACCGTGTTTAAACTCCGCGCTAGGCTCTCGAGCCGATGGCGTCGTTGTGTCAGCGACTGCGTGACCGTGCTGATCAGACGTTGTTCGAGCCGGTCACGGCGTGCGGCCGTGCGCGTCAACATCATACGCGGTGAATGTTGTTGTAGACGCGTGGAGAGCGCACAGAGGCGTGCATTCAGCGCGTGCGAAATCACTCGCTGGGCGAACATCAAGCGCTGCTCCAGATCGTCCACCCGTTGCGCCTTTTGTTGCAGACGGTTGCGTGGATGCTGTCTGCGCAGGCGGCCGTGCAACCAATCGAGCTTGCGTGTCTCGGTGGTGATGCGTTCGCGTAGCCGGCCCTGGAGCGAGTGTTCATATTGGCCGATCTGCGTGAGCAGCTCTTCCTGATCGGGGCTGACGATCTCGGCCGCCGCCGAGGGCGTGGGTGCGCGCACGTCGGCACAGAAATCGGCAATAGTGAAATCGATTTCATGGCCGACGCCACAGACCACCGGCACTTCGCAGGCGGCGATGGCGCGCGCGACCGATTCTTCGTTGAAGGCCCATAGGTCTTCCAGCGAGCCGCCGCCCCGCGTGAGAATCAGCACGTCGCAATCGCGGCCCAGGCTGGCCTCGCGCAGCGCCGCAGCGATCTTGGCGGCAGCGCCTTCACCTTGCACCGTCACGCCGTATATGACCACGGGCAGTACTGGATATCGGCGGCGCAGCACACTGAGCACATCGCGCACGGCAGCGCCGCTGGGCGACGTGATCACGCCGAGGCGCCGGGGAAACGCGGGCAGGGCTTTTTTGCGTGCCTCGTCGAACAAGCCCTCGGCGGCGAGCTTTTGTTTCTGTCGTTCGAAGCGCCGCTGCAGGTCGCCGTGGCCGGCTTCTTCCATGTGCTCGACTGCGAGCTGAAATTCGCCGCGGGCCTCGAACAGGCTGACGCGCGCGTAGAGCAGCACTTGCATACCGTCTTTCGGCGCGAAGCGCAGGCGCACATTGCGATTGCGAAACATCGCGCAGCGTATCTGCGCGTTCGTATCCTTGAGCGTGAAATAGATATGACCCGATGCCGGTTTGCTCAGATTGGAGAGCTCGCCGGAAATCCACAGCGGTGGAAAGCCCTGTGTGAGCATCATCCGGGCCTCCGCGTTGAGGCGCGAGACCGTGTAAATATCGCGTCGGGATTGGGCGACTGACATGAATATTCTGCTTGTGAGTGGATATAAGTTTACCGTGATACCGTCAAACTCTATAATACCGCCAACTCAAGGCCCCCCGATGCGAATCGCCCAGGACGCGCTGACATTCGACGACGTTTTGCTGGTTCCGGCACATTCGACGGTGCTCCCCAGAGACGTCAGCCTCACAACCCGCCTCACACGCGACATCACGGTCAACATCCCGCTGCTGTCGGCGGCCATGGACACGGTCACCGAAGGCGGTCTCGCCATCGCCATGGCGCAGGAAGGCGGGATCGGCATCGTTCACAAGAATATGACGCCTGCCCAGCAAGCCGCGCAGGTGCGTATGGTAAAGAAGTACGAGAGCGGTGTGATCAAGGAGCCTATCACGGTGTCTCCTGATATCAGCATACGCGAGGTGCTCGAGATCACGCGCGCAAACAATATATCCGGCGTGCCGGTGGTCGACGGCGAGCAGCTCGTCGGCATCGTCACCAGCCGCGATTTGCGTTTCGAAACACGCATGGAGGCGCCGGTATCCACTATTATGACGCCCAGGCAGCGGCTGGTGACGGTGGGCGAGGGCGCCGACAAGGATCAGGTTCGGCATCTACTGCACAAACACCGGATCGAAAAGGTGCTGGTGGTGAACGACGACTTCCAGCTTCGCGGCCTGATCACCGTCAAGGATATACAGAAATCCACCGACTTCCCGAACGCCTGCAAGGACGAGCAGGGCCGCCTTCGCGTCGGCGCCGCCATGGGCACGGGGCAGGGCGCCGAAGAACGGGCGAGCGCGCTGGCCGAAGCCGAAGTCGACGTGCTGGTTGTCGACACCGCGCATGGTCACTCGCAAGGCGTGCTCGATCGCGTGGCATGGACCCGGCGTGAGTTTGCGGATGTGCAACTCATCGCCGGCAACGTGGCGACACTCGAGGCGGGTACTGCTCTGCTGCAGGCCGGGGTGGATGCGGTCAAGGTTGGCATCGGTCCGGGTTCGATCTGCACCACGCGTATCGTCGCCGGCGTCGGCGTGCCCCAGATCACCGCTATCGCCGAGGTTGCCAAGGCGCTCGAGGGCAGCGGCGTACCGTTGATCGCCGACGGCGGCGTGCGCTATTCCGGTGATCTCGCCAAGGCGCTTGCGGCCGGCGCCCACGCCGTCATGATTGGCAGCCTGTTCGCGGGTACTTCGGAAGCGCCCGGCGATGTAGAGCTGTATCAGGGCCGCTCGTATAAATCATACCGCGGCATGGGTTCGGTGGGCGCCATGCAGCAGGGTTCGGGCGACCGTTACTTTCAGGAAGCCGACAGCGACCTCGAAAAGCTGGTGCCCGAAGGCATCGAGGGCCGCGTACCCTACAAAGGTCCGATCGCCACCATCATTCACCAGTTGCTTGGCGGCGTGCGCGCCAGCATGGGCTATACCGGCTGCGCGACCATCGACGAGATGCGCACGCGGCCGAAGTTCGTGCGCGTGACATCTGCCGGGATGCGCGAGAGTCACGTGCATGACGTGGCGGTCACCAAGGAAGCGCCGAACTACCGTTCCGAATGAGGCAGCCAAGACTCACGGACATGAAAAGGCTCGAGATTCCATCGAGCCTTTTTTTATTCACGATGCAAAGCAATGAATAACATACACGCCGACCGCATCATGATCGTGGACTTCGGCGGTCAATACACGCAGCTCATTGCGCGGCGCGTGCGCGAAGCAGGCGTGTACTGCGAAATACATCCCTGGGACATGGGGGCTGAGACACTCGAAGCATTCGGCGCCAGAGGCATCATTCTTTCCGGCGGGCCGGAGTCCGTTACTGAAGACAAACCGCCGCGTATCGCATCGCGGGCGTTTGAGCTCGATGTGCCCGTGCTCGGCATCTGTTACGGCATGCAGACCATGGCGGCGCAACTCGGCGGCGAAGTCGAAACTTCCAGCAAGCGCGAGTTCGGCTATGCGCAAGTGCGCGCGCGGGGCCATACGCGGCTGCTGAAAGATATCGAAGATCACAGGACACTGGAAGGCTACGGCATACTGGATGTGTGGATGTCGCATGGCGATCGCGTAACGGGCGTGCCGACCGGCTTCAAGCTTATGGCGAGCACGGATAGCAGTCCGATCGCTGGTATGGCGGATGAAGAACGTGGGTTCTACGGCGTACAGTTTCATCCCGAGGTGACTCACACGCCACAGGGTCAGCGCATCATCGAACGTTTTGTGC
>JBPCXK010000644.1:0-6807 GCA_051008635.1 Gammaproteobacteria bacterium | reverse complement strand
ACCCACCGCGACGACCCCCCGGTCTGTTGTGATTGCGCAGCCGGTAACAACCGACATCCCTTCGATAGGGGATACACCCAAAGCAAGTACCACCACGAAGGCCGCCGCGGCTCCTCGTCCTCATCGCCTTTAGCCGCCGCAGTAAAAGCCACCACCAGCGCCATGGGATCGGTAATCGAGCACCCCGACAACCTTGCGGCGACTCGGCACGAGCTCGCCCTCCACCTCATAGATCTGCGAGTAGGAGTAGACATGCAGGGGCTCGACGACAGCCTTGCTGGTGTCCTCCGGCATGACGTACATGATCTTCGACCAGGCCACATCGGCCGTAGCGTTCGCCGGCAGTTCCTTGAAGAAGCGCTGCGCAATCTCCCCCGTGGATACATTTCGCGTAAGAACCTTGCCCTGGCCCGTTGGCGCCTCGACGCCATCGGCCATGGCCGATTTCACGCTCACTCCGCCGAGACGCACGCCGGCCAGGCGGCCCGAGGCGTGAACGGATAAACGCACACCCGCGTTGGCTGCTTCGATGCCGTTGATCACGCGGCGCAGGGTAATCCGATACTCAGTGATTTGGTCAAACGCTTTTCGCCCGTCGATCTCGCCTGCGGCAACCCGGTGATAGCCGATTTGTGGGCGGCTCAGATCGAATTGGCTGCGATCCAGCACCCCGCGCCGCTCGAGGTCCGAGAGGTATTTCTGGGCTAAGTTGATCGCGTCCTCCTCGTTGAGGTCGTCACCGGAATCGAAGTCGGAGACGACCTCGAGATCGATCATTCGAAGCTCGTCATACTCCGGCAAGTAGCGCACACGCAACTGCGGCGCATCCGCAAACACGCTACTCCAATCCGTCGAGGTCTCACCGCTTATTGCCGCCTCGACGCCTTCAGGGCCGACTTTGCGCTTCAGCATGATTTCCGCTGTCGCCACTGCATGCCGAGCGACTTCCTTCGGCGCGCGTCTCACCCACTCCATTTCAAAGGCCGCGATTGGCGCTCCGACCTCGGGCCCCTGAGCCATGGCTGTCGAGCCAAGCGAGCTGAGTGCCGGCAAAGCGAGGAGCAAGATAGTGCTAACGGTAGTTGAACTTCTCATCAGGTTCTCTCCGCGGGTACTAGTGGCCGCTGCTTGCACCCGGCTTGGACGCGGCAGACTGCCGGATCCTTTCCTCGGCCCTGGTTTCACACAAAGCTCCCGGCCTGCAAGGAAGCGCATCACGGGCACTCCGCCCCGATCGGGACACAAATCCTGCATGTATTGTTCGGGCCAGGTTCGCAGCAAAACTGGCCGCGAGGGCATAACGATGGCGGGGGCGGCGGGGAGGGGATTCGGCAGCCGTCGTCACCGTTGTCAAACATGACGGAGCACCACCATGCGTGCGGCTCGGGCGCATCAGAGAGCAGAACCCGACCGCGCAGCCTCGCGGTGTTCTGCACCGCAAGACAATTACCCTGGTTCAAGCCGAAAGTCAGGGTGATTGGAGAGTTATCGCCCGTGAACCACCCCGGACGATCCTCCATCTCTTCGATCCAGGCGCGCGAGTTACGAAGACTGTTCGTTTCCTCGTAAAAATCTCTCGGCTGATTGTCCTTGACGGCCGGAGAGTTGTGGTAACCAAAGCTCTGCCGGACCTGTTGGTTAAAATGACGAGAGAGTGAACCCGTGTTGATGGTACAACTGGTCACATACATCATGTAAGCGGCTTCGTCGCCGGCCAGCGTCCCCATCCGCGACTGTGTATCGAGGGTGACCAGGCAGCGGCTGTTGCGGGGGAACCCAAACTGCAACAACGCCCGGTTGCCGTGACCAGCGTAGACGGAAAGGATTCTCGAATCGCCCGCTACGCTATCGATCCCGGCGAGTCCGGGGAAGGTCTGTTCGTAAAAGTCCTGCGGCCAGGCGTTAGCATTCGTCCAGCGAGTCCCCGTCCAGCCGTCCGAGTTGAGCCGGTTGCGCAGACTCGAGGTGACGGTATTGAGGTCTGTGTTCGGGCAACCGTTACCAGTGAAGTCGGTCGACTCATCTATCCAGTAGGTCGGGGATGGGGGTTGGCTTGGGCAACAGTCTTCAGGACAAGACGAACATGTTTCGGGTACCGGAAAAGCGTCTGATCTGCAAATATTATCACCGCAGACTTCAATAGCAGGAGAGTCGCCACTACTGAGCATCAAGATACTAAGTATCGCCAGGGAAACAACCAATCCACCAGACGAAAACTTAGATAGCATCATCAATACTGAGAGTGCTTTTGTACTTCTCACAATCAATCTCCTTAATGAAGTTTCATATGCATTCGTCCAATTACACTACGATCCATGTATTAGAATTGCGACCTTACGATTGGGTGGGAGACACAGCGCGAGCACATAAAGATCCGTCTCTCATAAGAGAAGGAGACTATCGATCTGGATCAGAAAGAGCGTGAGGGTTTCATGGGGGTTTCATGGGGGTTTCATGCGGATTGGGGCGATCGTGCAATGTTTACGATGTAGGACGGTCGGAAACGCCCGATTAAATTCAGAGGGTTACAGAAGGTCGTAAATTTCGCCTCGTTAAATCAATGGCTTGCGAATAGCCCTGCGATCGGTGTTACTTTTCGGCCTTCAGACCGCCTCCCGACCGTGAAACGCTCTGCCGCCAGCACTCAAACCGTGCCAGCGGCCCGTGCAGTCCTGGCAAGTTCCGCTTCTCCGTCGGCGCCGCTCAACCCGCCGACAACCCGCGAAACAGATAAGCGAGAATCAGCAAAACACCGGTTAGCAGGTGCATACCGATAGTGGCGGCGTTCGCTGGCAGCATCTCGTACGGCAGGCGCCGACGGTCCTCATCCGGGTCGTTCCAGCGCGTCAGCCACTGCCTCATGTGACGTATGGCGAATACGCCAAGCGCGAGGCCCGGCAGAGCGATCAACGCAAGCGGTGTGCCGAGCGTCGGCTCGAAGAAACCGATGGCGGCGAGCAGCACGATCGTGGCCAGCGCGATGGCCGCTAGGTATTCATATATATGTGTAGGCTTCTCGTAGCGAACGCCGCCGTCCGCGATGGAGGCGGCGCACACCACCAGTGTGCGTTTGCCGGCTTTCTGGTCTGCCGGCACGTCAGCAAACTCGTTTACCCAGATAATCATCGCTACCAGCACTGCGATCGGCAGAGAGGCGAGTAGCGGTGCCCCCCAGTTCCAGGGCGTCTGCAGTCCGGCCGTGAGCACGTAGTGCGAGCCCAGTACCATGACGGGTCCGAAACCCAGCGCTATGGCTGGCTCACCCCAGCCCTGATAACTGAGCCGATACGGCCCCAGAGTGTATGCGGCGCCGAGCGCGCAGCCAACGAGACCTACTACCAGCAGTGGCGTCATTGCCAGCGGCGAGCCGCCGATTGCGGTGTTCAGCAGCAGTCCGATCACGATCGTCGCGGCAAAGCAGGCTGTGGCGGCAAGTGCGATCTTCCAGGGCGCCAGCAGCCCCGCCTGAATGACGCGGCTGCCGCCGTTGAAAGGGCTCGGCACTTTGTTCCACTCGTCGTTGCGGCTCAGGTGATCACCGAAATCGTTGGCGAGGTTAGTGCCTGCGTGCGCGCACAATGCACCCAGCAATACCAGCCAGAAGCGGGACCAGTCCCAGTGCACGTCGGGTCCCCCCGCGCGCCCATCACCGTATGCGATCACCGAACCCAGCAGCACCGGCACCAACGTCGCCGTGAAAAACGGCGCCCGCAGTGCTCGCAGCCATAGCAACGTGCGGCTATGGACGGCGTCTGTCAATTGACGCCATACTGAGACAAGATTCTCGGGATATTCTCGCCACCGGAACTGTGGTTCGGCGTAGAAATTCACCAGTTTCGTGGTGACAGGCTTGATCCGGTAGTAGCCCACTACGTCGTTGCTGATGAGGAATTCATCGTCCATGTAGTCCTCGAAAGCAGTAGTCACCTGCAGGATTGCATCGTGCGCACGTCGCGCGGCACCCGCCCCCTTAGTGCGTTCACACCTTCCGGAGATTTGCAGACCACGAATGCCACCCTGGTCTGCGGGCCAGACAACGACCTGGACATTGGGGTTGACGCGGATCTGCTCCGCCTTACGCGACGCATTGAAGGTGAAGAACAGCAGATCAGCACCGTCGCGGGCGAAAAACACCGACGCGCCCGAGGAATTGCCGTCCACCGACGTGGAGATAAACATGCGCTCGGCGGCATCGAGAACTGCGTCGATCTCTGAATCAAGGTTGCTCGATGCGGCGCTTGCACACGTGTCGTTCATATTATTTCGTCACAATAGAGTTGCCGAGCGCGCCGTTCGAACGCTTTGATGAGCCCTCCACTCATCCGGCTGAGCGCTCGCCTGGACAAGCGTGCCAAAAGGAACGAGCGAAACTCGCACTGCATATGCAAATCCACCGTGCAGTGATTTTCCCGTGCGGGGATGTCTATTTGCCTCGGAACCAACTCCAAACACTATGTTGCCTTTCCACGGGCTGGCTATTGACTGGGATCAATGCTCGAGGCCCGCGCCAAAGGATATTCGGGCAAGGGTCGAACGGGGTCGAAACGAGCAACAGCCCTGCTTTCTTTTTGCCGTCGCGGCGTCTTGATCTGAATCAATGACCTGTGCGCCTGACCTGCCTTAATTTATGTATGATTGTCGGTGCCGCAGCTTACCAAGGCGGGAACTGCGCAATTTCGAGAACGGAGAACCTGAGTGAACCAAACGCTGTCAATCATAAAACGCGAGCACGGCAATCTGCGTGCAGTCTTGTACTCCCTGCAAGCTCTGGCTGACGATCTCGCCAACAAAGGAGCTCAGGCTGACTTCAAGGCGTTCCACGCCATCCTTACGTATGTCGATACTTTCATCCATCAATTTCATCACCCCAAAGAGGACCTGCATCTTTTCCCCGTTCTCAAACGCCGTTATCCGGAAGCCGAGAGCTTATTGGCAGATCTGGAAGATGATCACGAGCGTGGCACAGCGCTCCTAAACGAACTCAGACGAGCGCTGTCCATTTACGAGTTTCGTGGTGATCGGGCTCTGCCCGAATTCTGCAAAGCCGTCGACGCTTATATTACGTTCGAAAGGGATCACGCAAGAAAGGAAGAGCTCGAACTGTTCCCACTGGCGGAAGCACATCTGAAGGAGGAGGATTGGGAGAAGATCTATAATGCATTCGCCGACAACAACGACCCCGTGTTCGGCGACAAACCAAGAAAAGAGTTCGAAACGCTACATACCACCATCGTCAACCTTATCCCCTCCCCTTATGGGGTCGGTCCCGCCTGGGGCTCCGACGCGGGCAACCGCAAAGCCCAGTAACTGCTGGATCGCGGTAGATAACGCGAAATCGACTTATCCGATAAACGCCGGAGACCCTCCAGTTCGTTGCGCAATGCCTTTCCAGTGGCTGGATCGGCAAGACTCGTGCCCCAGGAAGCGCCGGGTTTTTTCTAGAATGAGATCCGTACCCTTTGTTTGATCTTAATCAAGCAATCGACCCACGCCGCGCCTACCATTAACACACGTTTTACTGCGGTTAGCGGGGTACACGCGATGATTGAGCTGCTTACTTCACCTTTCGCTTTTGGTGTCCTCGGTTTTGTCGTCATATTCATCGCCAGCGGGATCCTGCACAAAAGCTCTGGAACCGGCGCGAAAACTTCCGGCGATAATCGAGTGGCGCATTCTACGTGACGTTCTCGGTGGGCAAGGCGCGTGTCTTGCTCGCTTTCATGTGTCCGGTCTTGAGACGCCAGCAGGCAGGAGCCGAACACTGAACGCCTCAGGCATCCTCATCGAGCCGACAAGGCGCCACTGCGTCGTGCCCAATTGCACGATCCAGCGCCCGGGCGACAGTGTCGGATGGGCTGCACCGAAGCGATCAGCCGAGATGCGGGACAACCGTACCAGCTGGTCCTGGCCGGAACGGGTCGGATGCAAAAAACTGAGCTCAACGTCCTTCGCCGCTATGTAAACCCCGGGTCTTGCGTGGAGGTTCAGTCTCAGCCGCCGAGCTTTTGGATCGAACCGAAGCTCGGCCTGCATGTCGGCTTCAGCCGCGAAACGATCGCGCGCGAGCACTCTGTTGATTTGCTTGCCGCGCTGGTAGTAGTCGTCGACAACCAGCCCGTCAAAGGAGTATATGGACAGGCCCAGAATCGCGAAGCCGACCACAACCGACGACAACGGAATCGCAATCAGTAACCAAACAAACGGCTCGCGGTACCACGCTCGGGCGCCGAGTTGTGCGGGGCTTGAGCCACCAGTGCTCATTGCCCCGCCTGCCGGGGGCCGACGAATCGCGCTTGCTCGCAAGTCGCAGTACGCTGCTCATCGATCGCCTGCAGACAAAATGAGATTTCGTTGCTGCGACGTAACAATGCAGCCGGATCGGCCTGCAGCCTTACGGGTATGTCCATCACAGTACCGGCAGGTACCGCAATCTCGGGTGTTTCCACATGAAGGCGCAACTCCTGCACGCCGGAGACACTGAGCTGGTAGCGGTGATCGTGCGTATCCTTGTTGAGGATCTTCAGCGTGTACACGTTTTCGATCAGGCCATCACCAGTTTCGCGAAAAAGCGTGTTGCGATCACGGATCACATCGAGACCCAGGGGCACGCGCTGCGCTATGCCGTAGGCAACTCCTCCCAGTACGCCGAATAAAACGAACGCGTAGATCACAATCCGCGGGCGCAGAATTCTTGCCGGCTTGCCGCTGACCGCGTTCTCTGTCGTGTAGCGTATCAACCCCGTTGGGTAACCGACCTTGTTCATGACATCGTCGCAGGCGTCGATGCACGCCGCGCATCCGATGCAC
>JBPCXK010000643.1:0-4801 GCA_051008635.1 Gammaproteobacteria bacterium | reverse complement strand
AATCGATGGTCTTCATGCGCTCTTCGGTGATTGACATGGAAGACATGATGACATCGAACTTCTTCGCGAGCAGCGCCGGGATGATGCCGTCCCAGGCAACTTCGGCCCAGTCGCACTTTTCGTTCATTGCCGCGCAGATCGCGTTGCCGATTTCGATCTCCCAACCTTTCCAGTTGCCGTCCGCGCCTTTTTCTGCAAACGGCGGATAAGGTTCTGCGGCCACGCCGAACTTGAGATCGGCCGAAGCGATACTCGTGCCCATGGCAACCCCGACGAATGCCGCGGCGAACAGTTTCGAGAATGTCTTCATCATTTACTCCTCCAGCTTTGGTGGACTTGTTGTTTCACTCAGGCTACCCCTGAATAAGTTCATCGAGGACTTATCTTGAGGCCGCCATCTGGAAAATGTGATCTCCAATCGGCTGACAGAATCTGCCGCGGGAGGCTCTGACTCAATCAGAGCCACCTCAATCAACGGTCTTTACGAAGTTTCGGCATCTCTCGCTGGTCGCTTGGAAATACACCTGCTGCGGCGGACCTTCCTCCTCGACGAGCCCTTCATGCAGGAACATGACGTGGCTCGAAACATCGCGGGCAAACTTCATCTCATGGGTCACCAGAATCATGGTCCGGCCCTCTTCAGCCAGATCGCGGATCACCTTGAGCACTTCGCCGACGAGTTCCGGGTCAAGCGCCGATGTTGGCTCGTCGAACAACATCACGCTCGGCTCAATCGCCAATGCGCGCGCGATGGCGGCGCGCTGCTGCTGGCCTCCCGACAGGAACGCCGGGTATTGGTCGCGCTTGTCCCACAGCCCGACACGGTTGAGGATCTGTTCCGCCCGCTCGCGCGCCTGCGTTTTCGGCGTTTTGAGCACGTGAACCGGCGCTTCGACAACGTTCTGCAGCACGGTCATATGATCCCATAGATTAAAGCTCTGAAATACCATGCCGAGCCGCGTGCGAATACGTTCCACCTGGCGCATGTCCGCGGGCACCAGATTGCCTTTGGTCGGCGGTTTGAAGCGCACCTCTTCGCCGGAGACGCTGATACGACCCCGGCTCGGCAGTTCGAGCAGATTGATACAGCGCAGGAATGTACTCTTCCCCGAGCCGCTGGCCCCGATGATCGAGACGACGTCGCCCTCCCGCGCGGTGAGGGACACGCCCTTCAGAACCTCGAGCTCGCCGAAGCGCTTGTGCAGATCTTCCACGGTCACCGCCGACTCACAAGCGCGCGGTTCCTTAGGGCTTCTGGCGGAGGCAGACATTATTCCAGAACATTCCAGCGTTACGTGCAGCCTTCATGCTAGCGTTCGACGGTGTTGAGAGCAACGTCAGCGCGAGCCTTAAGGCCCAGACTTGAGAAAACGTGTCATTGCGCCGATCTCAGCGGGCGCCAGCGGGTTGGACAAACCAATGTCCGGCGTCCCGCGCACGCCCAGTAGCATACGAGCAAAGAATTCCGCCCTGGGCAGGTTCTTTGCCATGTCGAACAAGGAATAGGCGGGGTTCTCGCTCGCAGTCACGGTTGCGTCATGGCAACCGTGGCAGTACAGCCGGTAAGTGTCACCGGCTTCGCGTTCGTCCTGGCCATCCTCACGGTCGAACGAAAATTGCGCAGTTTCAAACGGCGCATCACGAACCAACTCCTGCAGCTGCGCGAGCAAGCCGGTCTTGTCCCCGGCGTCGAACAGGGTTCCAAGTTTCCTGATACGCGAAATGAAATCGTCGCGCAAAGCCGGCTCCAGGTCGCGGGCTTGCGCATAACGCCGGCACACGAACGGTAAAGTCGAAAGCGCAGAACCGATGCGGTTCTTTAGCCCGCGGCTGAGCGCTTGATCCGCCGCGGTTTGGTAATACTTCTTTACATCCGCCATAACGACCAGTAACTCGGCCGGGCACAGTGTCCGCTCGCTCAGCTCGGGAGACTTGGCTGCGGCGGGTGCACACGCCGCAGCCAGCATTACAAACAGAATGCGTCGAACAACGCTATTCAATGGCAACCTTTTGTTCCATAGCCAGACTGTCGTCCGCGCTCCATTCGACCATCGAGCCGTCGTAGAGCATGGCGTTGCTGTTGCCCATGAGCTCGCTGTTGACGAACCAGCCCAGAGACGCCCAGTGCCCGGTATTGCAGAAGTTGATCTGTTTGGCGTTCGGGTCCAGGCCGGCGGCGGCGTAGAGCTGCTTGAGTTGCGCGACGGGCCGCATGGCGCCCCCGCCGTTGGCCGTCACCCAGCTTTCCGGCAGGTTCCTGGCGGTTGGAATCGTCCCGCTGCGCCTGGCCTTGGGGTGACGGTTGATGCCAACGAACTGGTGGTTGGGACGAAGATCAACGAGGCTGATGCTGTCATCTTCAATAGCTTTTTTGACGTCATCTTTGGTAATGAGCATCTCGGTGCGCAAGTTCGACTTGAAAGCAACGGCTTCCGGCTTGTTGGCGCCCTTTTCAATCTTGTTCTTTTCATCGGCAGCATAGGCAAGATAACCGCCATTCAGGATAGACACCTCGTCGTGACCGAGGACCTTGAATGTCCAGTACAAGCGGGTGGCGCTGCCCATGTCGAGCGCGTTCTTGCCGTGATGGTAGACAACGACATGGGTGTCGTTGCCGATACCGAGCCTGCCCGCCAGTTTGGCCAGATTATCCGGATTGGACAGTTGACCGGGTACCTTGTTGACGGCGCTTCTCCAACCGTCCTTCAGATAGTCCGTATGCACGGCGCAGGGAATATGGCCCTGCAGATATGCGGTCTTCGAGCCTCCGTCCAGCCTGTTACGAATGTCCAGCACGCGGACGCCGTCGTCGCATGAATGCGCCTTGATCCAATCGACGTCGACGAGAGGATCGGCCGCCAGAGCCAGTGAACAGGCGCTCATGGCGCCGATCAGGGTTGTCGATTTCAGAATGCCTCGCATGGGTTTCTCCTCCGGTAGGTAGACTGCTCTGCGTTCAGAGCGTGATACACCGATCGTGATTCAGGATTGCTTCCAGTACCCGGGTCCATTCGGCGGTCGTCATTGCCTCGATATCGATGACAAATTCAGTGGTCCGGGGTTCTGCCGCCAGCTTCCCGAGGACTGGGGCCTGTTGCTGATCGTTAAAAAGGTGGGTGCGGAGCACCACTGTGCGTTGTTCAGACATTAATGACAAAGTCCGACTGTTCGACGAGCCGTGTAAAGTCTCGCTCGGAGATGCCTGGCACTTCAGGATCGTCGTACAGCGATCTGGGCTCAATATCCGCCAGTTCGAGCAATTCCGCAAATTCTTCCATCTCACTGTTGACCTCGAGCACACCTTGCGCAAACACCAACGCCACGTGGTGTCCGAACACCGTTATCCCCGCGGCGACGCGCATGGCTTCCAGAAAATCCCGGCGCGCGAGCACGAGTACCGACTTGCTGTCGTTCATAGCGACACCACGCGGGTTGCCGATGCCAGCATCCGGCTGTGGTCTGTTTGGCTGCCGGGTGTTACCGGAGCCGATCGACCGGCCATGGACCTGCTCCACGCATGTTCGCAGACAACCGACTCGACGGCATGCCGAGCGCAATCCACAATCGCGGGGTTTTCCAGAACCCGCACCCCGTCGCCCGTGAAGAAGATGGAAAACTCCACACCCTTGCGCCGGCATGCATCGACGAGTCCGGCCAGATAGCCGCCTGCTTCAGGATGGGTAACAACGAACAGAACGTTCACTTGCGCCGGCGCCTGGCGAGACAAGCCACGAAAACAATGCAAGCGACGAAGGTGACGCCAAGCATGGCCATCAGCACCGTGGTGCGGTCGACGCCCGGCGACGGCGCCCCAAAGCTTCCGGGTTGCCGCTGGCGCAGCCCGTCGATATGGACTTTCACGGCCGTATCGGGATCATGCGCCAGAAGACGCGCGAAATACGCGACCGCATGCAGCGTATCATTCGCCAGCAGCATCTCGGTCCCATGGCTTTCGCTGCGGTACAGCAGAGGATTACCGTCGTTGTGCGGCAGGTCTTCGAAGCGGGCGCCGACTTCAACCGGCCTTACTGTCTCGTCGCCGAAAAAAGCGGTGACGTCCTCATCGATGACGATATATTGGTCACGCATCGGCGCGGTGAAGAAGCGGCTGCGGAGCATGCCACGGGCTTGGCCCGGACCTCCCGAGCGCGATTCAATCATCGCCTGCACACCGTCGCGCCAGACCACCACCCGGGACTGACCCAGCAGAAACAGCATGCCTGCGACAAAGTAGTTACCTATCCCGGTGTCTCCAACCACGATGACGGTCGAACTCGATTCCAACCCATAGGTGCCGACGAACCAATTGATGTCGCGAAAGCTTGCCGGTCGTCCGTCGGGATATAGAAACTGTGACGGGTGCAGGCAAATTGCCCCGGCAATGCTGTTGTGAGAACACGTGGCGATGGCGCGCGTGTCTGCGAATGTCGGAGAGTCGAGAGCGGCGATCTCCTCCATGCTACTTGCAGTCGATAGTGCGGGCCGCGCCGTTTGTGAAATGAGTGCCGTCAACAGCAGGAGCGCTGCGGATGACTCTCGCAAGTCAGGACGCAACGACGTTCAGCATCCGCCAAAATGCTTTTTCTTTGGCTTGGCATCGACTGCTTCCGGTTGTGGCGGGTTTTCGACGTAGTGGCCGACCAGCTCGAATACGCTCACCTGCCCGTAATCTTCGCCAAGATCGATCAGATCAAACTCCTCCATCGGGACGGCCTGTTGCGCCGCGGTCGCCTCGGCGATGGGCAGCGTTGCATAGGGGAGCAGCGCCGCGCTGGCCGCCAACGCGGCAGCCAACGAAATC
>JBPCXK010000642.1:0-4529 GCA_051008635.1 Gammaproteobacteria bacterium | reverse complement strand
CGGACTTTTCCACGCCTTGTCCACGGCCGCGCGCCTCACACGCCGGCGTTGCGGTGGGCAAGGGGTGGTAAAGTCCGCCGTTGAGGGGGCACAGGTTTGGTTCCGGCTAGGCCGGGTTAGGGTTCTGCCAGAAATAAGTTTGCATCTTCTCGGCGGGTCGCTCCTGCGCGTCCTGCGCTCGCGACACTGGCACATCCATGTGCGGCGCAGGCGCCCGCGCGGCAAAGCGCGAGGAGGGCGAATAGCCGGCCTATATAGACCTCCGCAGCAACACCGCCGCGCGGGGATGCATGGGCGGCGGGAAACGTGCGGTGACCTACCTCCGTTCAAACACCCGTTCGTCGGTCATTAACGGACGCGTATACAAATCTTTGTCAACTGCTGTTCATCTTCCGGCAATAAATTCTTACAGTAGCGGCAATTAGAACGACAAAACCTTTAGGGAGTCAGTCATGCAGGGAACGCTACGCGGCGGTCTCGCCCGTCACAACCGAGCGGGCTGGAGTCGATCGATTGTCAGATCACGGGGATTTAGCCATGTCGATCTCGCATTGCTTGCGGCAATGGCGTTGGGGTCGACGCTGTTGCAGCCGGCAAAGGCACGGTCAATCTACCTCGACCACGGTCTATATTCGACCGAGGTTAGTGCTGTGCACGCATGTGGATCACCGAGATGCTTTAGGCTGAATGCGAACCCGACGCACGCCGAAATCTGTCGGGCCGGCGCTCCACCGAGTCATGTGCCTTGGCCAGCATCATGGATAATTTACGCGGGCAGCTATGGCCAGAATTCCTACTACAAAGCCTATTCTTATTGTCAAGGAATCAGTCGATACCGCAATCGTTGTCCGGATGACTGGTTAACTGATCCCGGTACAGGCGCCTGCTCACTTTCCTTCCCAGAAGTAGACAAGAACCGCGGCCCGCACCAGTGCGGTGACAGGGATGCGGGCAACAACGCCAGCAACCCGATCAACGCCGCAAGCGGCAATAAGTACCAAACAGAATCCGACTACCGAAGCGCCGGCGGCGAGCTGCGCTTCGAGCGCCACTACAACAGTCAGCTCAGCGCGGACGTCGGCATTGGCGCGGGTTGGAGCGCCACGTATCTCCAACACCTCGACATCGATGGCGCGTCTGTCGATCTGCATCAGAGCACGGGCCGCAACGAGCTGTTCACCTGCGCCGGCATCGGTACCTGCACAGGCGATGCCGACACCGTCACACAGGTCATCAGAGAGGCTGGCGGCTACACAATCAACCGCGCCGACGACAGCGTCGAGCAATACAACGCCAGTGGTCAGCTCCGGTCGATTACCACCCGTGTCGGCAGGCAGTACACACTGAGCTACAACGCCTCCGCACAGCTCAGCCAGGTCACTGGCCCGTTCGGGCGCACGCTCGAGCTCGCGTATGACGCGAATGGTCGTGTGGATACGCTCACCACACCCGACGGCGACTATACCTACCAATACGACGCCAGGGGCAACCTGTCCTCGGTTTCCTATCCGGATGGGACCAACCGTGGCTACATCTATGACTACGTTCCCTATCCCAACGCGCTCACGGGCATCACCGACGAGAATGGCGATCGCTTCGCGAGCTGGCAGTACGACGGCCGCGGCCGCGCCACGTCCAGTCAGCACGGCAGCGGCGCCGACCTGGTGACGCTCGGCTACAACGCCGACGGCACCACGACGGTAACCGATGCGCTCGGCGCCACACGCACCTATACGTTTTCCACCCAGCATGGCGTGTTCAAGGTTGCCTCCATATCCGGTGACCAATGCACCTCCTGCGGAGGCCAGAGCCAGGCGACGACCTACGATGCCAACGGCTATGTCGCCAGCCGCACGGACTGGAACGGCAATGTCACCCACTATGTGCACAACGCCCGGGGCCTGGAAGAAAGCCGCACCGAAGCCGCTGGCACCCCGCAGCAGCGCACCATCACGACGCAATGGCACGCGAGCTTCCGCCTGCCGACGCTGATTGCCGAACCCGGCAAGACCACAGCGTTCGCGTATGACGCCGTGACCGGCAATCTGCTCACGCGCACCGAAACCGACACCGCGACCAGCGCACAGCGGATCACAACCTTTACCTACACCGCCGAAGGTCTGGTCGACACCATCGATGGGCCGCGCACGGATGTCAGTGATGTCACCGACTACGACTACGATGCCGCGGGCAACCGTATTCAGGTCACCAATGCGCTCAATCACATCACCCGGATCACCGCCCACGATGGCAGCGGGCGGCCGCTGACCATCGTTGACCCGAACACCGTGACGACCACGCTGACCTATGATGCCCGTGGACGCCTGCGCACCCGCATCGTCGCCGGGGCGCAGACAACCTTCGACTATGATAACGTCGGCCAGCTCACCCGTATCACGCTGCCGAACGGGACGTTTCTCGACTACGAATACGATGCCGCGCACCGATTGACAGGCGTGCAAGACAACCTCGGCAACCGGATCGAGTACGGCCTGGATGCGATGGGCAACCGCACGGCCGAGCAGATCTACGACCCCAGCAGCGTGCTCACGCGCACCCAGACCCGTGTCTACGACCAGCTCAGCCGTCTGCGCGAGGTGGTGGGCGCCAACAACCAGACCACGCGCTACGAATACGATGACAACGGCAACCAGACCCTGATCACCGATCCGCTGAATCGCCCAACGCGCTCGGACTATGATCCGCTCGACCGGTTGATCGCCACCACCGACCCGCTCCAGGGCCAGACGACATATGGATACGACAATCAGGACAACCTCACCACGGTCACCGATCCACGGAGCCTGATCACCACCTACACCTACAACGGTCTCGGTGACCTCCTCACGCAGGCGAGTCCCGATACGGGCGCCACGACGTACACCACCGATGCGGCCGGTAATCGCGGCTCGCAAACCGGCGCGAGAGGAATCACCGCCAACTACGCATACGACGCCCTCGACCGGCTCACGGCCATTCAATACCCGACCACGAGCCTCAACGTCACGTACACCTACGACGACCCGGGCGCCGGCAACGGCATTGGACGCCTGACCGCCATGAGCGATGCCAGTGGGAATACCATCTACAGCTACGATGCGCGGGGCAACGTAATCACGGAAAACAGGGTGATCCAGGGCGTCACGTACCTCACCCGCTACGGCTATGACGGCGCAGACAATCTGATTCGGATAACGTACCCCGGCGGGCGCATCGTGGACTACGCCCTCGATGCGACCGGGCGCGTTGCCGGGGTCACCACCACCGCCAACGGCGCCACTCACACCGTGGCGAGCGATATTCGCTATTTGCCGTTCGGCCCGATGCAAAGCGCGACCCTGGGTAACGGGGTGCTAACAAAGCACAGTTATGATCTGGATTACCGCCTGACCCATATCGACAGTGGCGCAGTGCAGTCACTTACGTACACCTACGACGATGCGCACAACATCACCCACATCACGAACAAGCTCGACAGCAGCCGCAGCCAGACGCTGGGCTACGACAATCTCGACCGCCTGACCAGCGCTTCAGGGGTCTACGGCAGCCTCGGCTACGGCTACGACGCCGTGGGCAACCGCAGCAGCCGCACTGAAGGAGCCAGCACTGATGCCTACACATACGACAGTTTGAGCAATCGCCTCCTGTCTGTCTCCGGACCGAATGCCGACACGCTTGGCTACGACAACGCCGGCAACCTCACCCAGTCAACCGCAGTGGCCTACGGCTACGACGATACCAACCGGCTGATTCAGGCCACCGCAGGAAGCGGCACGAGCAACTACACGTACAACGGCAAGGGCGAGCGCCTGGTCAAGACCACAGCGACACAGACGACAGTTTTTCACTACGACCTGCAGGGCAATCTGATTGCCGAGTCCGATCAGTGGTCAGATGCAGCGCGAATATCTTTATCTGAATGGCCAGAGACTGGCTATCGCGCCGAATGAGCAACCGGGCGATTCTGCAGACTATGCAGATGTATTGCAGGGTTTTGGACCCAGCACCTATCTGCGGCTTGGGGAGACATCGGCAACTACAGCTTTCGATCAAACACTCAACAGCCATGACGGTACCTACAGTGGCGACTTCACGCTTGGGGCTGTGGGTGGAACCCTGGACAGCGATCCGGCACTCTCACTGTCGGGGGCGGGTTATGTCGATGTCGCTCAGCACGACGATTTGATTGCCTTCGGCACCGGCGACTTTGCCGTCACGCTCTTGTTCTACTCCAATCAAGTCGTCTCTGACCCGCAAGTGATGGTCGCGTACACGACTCGGGGCGCATCTTCGACCGATCTCTGGTTGCTCTACATTGAGGGCGGCGGTGTCAACAAGCTGAGCTGGCAGGTGGGTGAGGGTGACGTGCACGCTAAGAACATCCTGGGTGATACGAGCGTGGCGGCCGACAACCGCTGGCACCATGTGGTCGGTCAGCGCGTCAATGGGGTCCTGGAGATGTGGGTTGACGGGGTCAAGCAGTCCCAGACCCTTGCTCACGGGGTACACCTGAGTCAGTGGGCCAACAC
>JBPCXK010000641.1:0-6595 GCA_051008635.1 Gammaproteobacteria bacterium | reverse complement strand
AGACTGGATGCCACCCAGCAGCTAGTCTGCCGCCATCCGCTCGAGGTCGCAGCCGAAGTCGATAGCGGTGACCCGGTCGACAAAGCGTTGGGGCTGCCTGTGCCGTGCATGTCACTGATCCGGATGGTGAGGAACTGGTCAAAGTGAAAGTACGCTGACTACCATTGCCCGGCTCGGATGGATTCCTCAACGTCTCATTTGGGCCAGAAAGCATCGAAAGTCTCGTCGACCAAGAGCTTAAGATTCTTATCAACCTTGGTTTGGGCGTGCTTCAGTTCAGCGGCGGCCTCCTGGCGTAATCCCTCGGCCTCGACTTCTGTCAATTGTTTCTGTTTCTTTTCATAACGCGCCAGCGCCTGTTGAGTGCGCCGCTCATTGCGTTTTAGCAGCTGCTTGGCCGTTCGACGAGTGTCACCGACCGCCGCCTCCGCATCACGCTGGGCGCGTTCTATCCTTTCCTTAGCTTCCCGTTCGGCTTCCAACACCTGTTGAATCGGGTTCGGCGTGATCAGTTTCATAGAACGAAATTTATCTCGAGCAACTCGATCGGATTTGATCTTGATCATAGTAAATGAAATCTCGTCCAAGACAATGGTTGTTACATACTAACGTTAGGCATTCGCGAGACTCTCCACGTTGCCCGGAATTTCATTCTTCAAATACGCAGATGTACAGGCGCGGGTTAGAGCGCGCATTGGCGCAATGCCAGACGAGTCGCGATGGTACTACGTAGCCGATGCCAGCGATCTAAATAACCTGATTGAGCGGATGCGGACCAGCGGGCTGGCCCATTGGGTGATGGATCTGCCGCGCTCTCCGGACACGATCACAATCGAGCGCCGCCTGCAACAACATTTGCTGAACCTGCTCGAAAATGTTGGGCGCCTATTGCCAAACGACTGGATCGGTGTCAAACGTTGGCTACATCTGGGTGCTGGCCTCATGTGGGCGCAACGACTTCTCACGGAATCCGAGATCGAGCCGCCAGAGCGTATCGACGCGACGCTTAAACCGATTTTTTCTCTACTTGCTGACGAACGAGGCAAACGCTTGGAGCAAACTCCCTACCATCAATACCTGTCGGTGAAATTACCTTTCGATCGCTGGCTGCTGGACTTTGCCGGTGCTTGTCCTTCTGTATCAGGGCGGGAAGCTTACGTGCTCAGAAGACTTACCAAGAGTGTTATTCGGCACAGAGCACAGCTACTCGGTTTGCGTAAACAGGCGGCCACCACTAAGACTGTGGACCTGGCAGCCCAATGGCGACTACGCGACGAGCTCGAGCGCGAGTTGCGCGGACTGATCGGCGGTGACCCGTTCCATGCTGGTCTGATCTTGATTTACTGCTTGCTTGAACTGTTGCAGTACGAACGGTGTCGAGCATTTCTGGTAGCTCGCTCGTGCGGATGGGGGCGAACAGAAATATTGGGGAGGGCAGCGTAATGTTTCGGCCAGTGGAAATGATCTGGGTCGATTTGCTGGTTGATCGCAGTTCGGTTACCGCTGCCCTGGATATTCTCGGTCGGTTACAGGTCATTGAATTGCGACAGTATGATCGACCACAAACTCCGTTCGAAGTGGCAGCGGAGCCCGGACTGTTGGAACGACTGATCGCTGTGGAACACGAACTGGAGAGCGTTGCACAATTGCTGCCAGAACCGGATATGACACAGGTCGATATGGATCGGCGCAATCAGTCTACGGAGCTTGTGTTACCAGATCTGGAGCGACGTTGCTGCGAGTGGTTGCAACAAGCCAAACCCATCGCCAGCCAGTTACGCAAGGCTAAGACTCGGCTCGAAGAGCTCGAGGTGTTGGTGGTTTGCTTGGAGTCGCTACCTCCGCAAGAGTGCGATGTTGCGCTGTTAGCGGAAGAGCCATCACGCGCATTGGCCCCTTTCGTCGCCTTGGGGTCGGTGGATGATATCGATGTCTTGGACGCGCGCTATGGGAATATCATTGGGCGTGCCTATCCGGTAAAGCACGGGGAAGATGAAGAGCCCACCGAAAAACGGGTTTTGGTGGTAGGTGTTACCGATGCCGATGCGCTTACCGAATTGGAGCGTCGCTTCCATAGTCGCGGGATGCGGTTCGTGCGCGTTCCAGCGGGGCTGAAGGCTTCCAGCGCTGAGGCCCTTGAACAGGCGCGCGGCATGCTGACCGAACAACAGTCGGTACATGAAAGACTCACGGCCAAGCTAGAGGAACTTAATCAGCACACCGGTATGGCCGGCGATATGTGGTTGCTCAATCGTCATCGCTGGGTAAACGAAACTCTGGCTGATTCGCTCACCGGAAAACGTTTCGTCTGGCTTGGGGGCTGGGTTCCGGAGACCCGTTACGGCGATTTAGTTACAAACCTGCAATCCAACAGCGTGCCGTTCCTAATTAATCGGGAATCAGCGCAAGAACATGGGCTACCGCCGGTGCAGCTCGATAACCCACGCTGGATCCAGCGCTTTGAAACGTTCGTGCATGGTTTTGGTGTGCCCGCCGCTGACGAGATAGACCCGAGCCCGTTGTTGGCCATCATGGCGCCGTTGATGTTCGGCTACATGTTTGGCGACGTGGGACACGGCGCGGTTTTGATTGTAATCGGTTACTTCGCTCGCCGGTATGTCCCGGTATTGGAGTTATTGATAGCCGGAGGAATAAGTTCAGTGGCGTTTGGATTTCTATATGGATCATTGTTTGCCAATGAGCATATTCTGCCGGCGCTGTGGCTCACACCTATGGAAGAGCCGTTGTGGGTGCTCGGTGTCCCCATCGTGTTCGGGTTTGTCGCTATTTTAGCCAGCATGCTGCTCTATGCAGTGCAGGCGCTATGGCGTGGTCGGATCAGTCGTTGGTGGGCAGTCGAAGCGCCGATTGTGATGATGTATCTCGCCTTGCCGCTGAGCCTGATTTCCATAACGGTCGCTTTGCTGGTGGTGCTCGCATCATTGGCCTGGTTGTTCACCGCAGTCAGCATGCGTGGTTACCGTGTGCAGGGTCTTGCCGGTGTGCCGCCAGCGATCTTCAAGGAATTAGCCGAGCTGTTGGAGATCGTGTTCCAACTCGTTATCAACACACTCTCGTTCGCGCGTTTGGGTGCATTCGCGTTAGCCCATGCCGGTTTGAGTGCCGCAGTAATTGCGCTCGCCGAAATGCCTGGGGGTATGTTGGGCAAGGCTGTCGTTTTCATTATCGGCAACGCGGTTGTCATTGCCCTAGAAGGCCTGGTGGTTTCTATTCAAACCACGCGTCTGGTCATGTTCGAATTCTTCCGGCGCTTCCTGATTGGGGAAGGCCGGCCATTCCGTCCGTTGACCTTACCGAATCACAGCCGGTTTGCCTCATGAGGAAGTAAATCAATGCTACAGAATAAAGCCAAACTTTTGTTGAGCGCGACCGCGATCATGGCGTTGATTGCCACACTTGCGTATCTGTCGCTGTTATGGTTTCCACCGGTCGCCTCGGCTGCCGACGCCGAAGGTGTTGTGGATCCCGGCGTTTTACGTTGGGGGTATATGGCCGCTGCCTTGGCCACAGGTCTCTCTGCCTTGGCTGCGGGCATAGCAGTGGGTGGTGTGGGTGCTGCCGCTATCGGCGCCATCGCTGAAAAACCGGAGTTGTTCGGACGGACTCTGGTGTTTGTCGGTCTTGCTGAAGGGATCGCGATTTATGGTCTGATCATCTCCATCATGATCCTCAATCGATTGGGATGATGGCAACGCTGCGTGCCATTTACATCGGGGAAGCGGTCACTGCGAGTGGCTTCGCCCTGGTCGGCGTGCAGCCACGGGCCACGCCAATAGAAGCGGATGCCGTATGGCAGGCGGTGCGCGCGGCGCGGCGGAATTCGGATGTAATCATCCTTAATCAGGCGCATGCCAACGTCATTCAAGAGCGTTTGCAGGAGTTGATTTCCGCCGAGCCAATACCGCCGGTAATAGTAGTGCCGACCATGGACAACAAAGAACCCGCTCTGGATCGAGTCGTTGGGCCGGCACGGCGCGTATTGGGTTTGAGTTGACTGAGATGGACGCACGGGTACCGGTCGATTTCGACCCGCAACAGGTCTCGCTCTTTCTCGAGAAAATCGCACAGGATTGTGATACTGAGTTGCGTGACATCGCGGGAAAACGGGACGCTGAGATAGCGCGCATCCGCGGGGACGCCTATGCCGAATCACACCGTCTGTTTCGGCGTAGCGCCGAGCAGTTGTGCGCTCGGCTTGTGCTAGAACGGGGCCGCTATCTGGCACGGGTGCGTTCCGATCTGCGCCGGAAAAAATGGAAGATTCTGGTCGAGTCTCAACAACGCGCGCTGAAGGCCGTTTCAGATCGCTTCTGGAATGCCTGGGAAGTTCCAGATCGTCAATGGGAATGGAGTCAATATTGGTTGGAGTTGGCACGGGAGCGGGCCGGCGATAACACGATCCAGATTACCTTGGGTAAAGGCGCGTTGGAGAACGTGCGCGCGAGGATCGAAGAAACGATTCGCGATCATCCTGCCGGCGCGTCGGTGACTATTGACACAGATACGGATCCCGGGATCCGTATCGAGTGGGGTGACTACGTGCTGGATGGCCGTCTGACTTCACAAAGCACGGCAATCACCGACGCAGTTCTGAGTCGATTGTCCAACCTGCTGCACGAACAAGATGGGGAGTGCTCGCAATGACGGCTCGCGCAGAAGTATTCTGGATCAACGGCCCGGTATTGAAGGCGAGACCCGAGGGCCATTTTCATATGAAAGAAGCAGTGGTCGTGGGGGACGAGCAGCTTACGGCAGAAGTGATCCGACTCGATGCCGATTCCATCACTGTTCAGGTGTTCGAAGACACGACGGGTTTGAAACCGGGAGTATTGGTCGAAGGTAGTGGTTTGCCGTTGGCCGTAGATCTGGGGCCGGGCATGCTCGGCCGCATGTTCGATGGGATCCAGCGGCCGTTGGAGGCGATTGCCAGCAGACAAGGCGACTTTGTCCATGCCGGTGTCGACATTCCCAACCTGGATCCAGAACACAGTTGGCCGTTCCAGCCGGAAGTTGCGGAAGGTGACGAAGTAAGCAGCGGACATCGACTGGGCGCAGTGCGCGAAACGCCGAACCTGGTTAATCGTATTCTGGTTCCAGGGGAAGTGGCGGGTGGTTGTGTGACGTGGATCGCACCGGAAGGTGAATACCGGCTCGAGCAACCTGTCGCCCGCATTCGCACCGACCAGGGGGAACGCGAAGTGGCCATGCTCAGGCGTTGGCCAATACGCATGCCGCGCCCGGTAAAACGGCGGCAGACCCCGGAACAACCGCTGCTCACCGGCCAGCGCGTGATCGACACCCTCTACACTATCAGCAAGGGCGGCGCGGGCGCGATGCCCGGCGGGTTTGGCACCGGCAAGACCGTACTGCAGCAGACCTTGGCTAAGTGGTGCGACGCCGACATCATTATTTATATTGGTTGCGGCGAGCGCGGCAACGAGATGGCCGGTGTGCTTGAGGAGTTCCCACAACTGGAGGACCCGCGCACGGGTCGGCGTTTGATGGAACGCACGGTACTGATCGCCAATACATCGAATATGCCGGTGGCAGCACGGGAAGCATCGATCTACACCGGCATCACCATCGGTGAATACTTTCGTGACCAGGGCTACGATGTGGCACTGTTCGCCGACTCAATTTCACGCTGGGCCGAGGCGCTGCGCGAGATCTCAGGACGTTTGGAAGAGCTACCCGCGGAAGAAGGTTATCCTGCCTATCTTCCTAGTCGGCTGGCTGAATTCTTTGAACGTGCCGGTCGCGTCACGACCCTGGCCGGTAAAGAATCGTCATTAACTGTCGTGGGTACGGTGTCACCACCAGGCGGCGACTTTTCCGAACCGGTGACCGCCCACTCGCGGCGTTATGTCAAAAGCTTTCTGGCGCTGGATCGAACACGCGCCCAGGCGCGCTTCTATCCTGCGATCCACCCACTGTTGAGCTACTCCGAGTATGTGGAAAATTCTGCGCGTTGGTGGCAACAGCGCGGCGGCGGCGTGCGCTGGGCGGAGCAGCGCGCACAAATGCTCGAACTGATCCAGGAGCAAGCGCGTCTGGAAAAGATGGTCAAGATTGTCGGGCGTGATGCACTGCCTGCGAGCCAGCGCCTGATATTGGTCAGCGCTGAAGTCGTTGTGGAAGCCCTGCTGCGGCAGTCTGCATTTTCTGAGACCGATCGCTATTGTTCACCGGACAAGCAGGTCGCCATGCTCAGAGTGGTTGGCGATTTTATCGCTCGCGCCGAACAAGCGGTAAAAGACGGCATCGACCCGGATACCTTGTTGACACTGCCCATTACGCGACGCATTCGGCGTATGGGGGAAGACATCCCCAACGAAAAACTCGAGCTTTTCGACGAGCTGGTTCACGAACTGGATACAGCGTTCGCGGCACTGGCGCCAGCCACACAGGCGGCAGCCGAATGATCAATCCACGGCAACATATGCTGCATCGAGGCCTTACCAGTATCCAGGGCCCTCTTGTGTTCGTGCGCAATGCGGAGGGGGTCGGCCTGTATGACCGCGTTGAGGTGATAGTGAGAGACGGTGGCGAATCGCGCATCGGCCGCATAGTCTCC
>JBPCXK010000640.1:0-3510 GCA_051008635.1 Gammaproteobacteria bacterium | reverse complement strand
GATCGGAACACCAGGCAACGGATGCCGAGTGAGCGCAGCGGCCAGTCTGCGACGCGTTCCAGTCCGTAGTTTTGCCCGATGTCAGCGATAAACTCACCGTAGGGGCCGGCCAGCACGTCGTTGCTGGGATTTATTCCCTTGGTCTTGATCATGCCGATCGATTGCCCCTGCCGCAGCTCGTCATGCAGGCTGTTTACCATCGTGACCAGGATCAGCTCGTCCGCCTGCTGTCGCGACACCGCGTTGACTGCCGCATCCATGGCGTTGGTCATTCGTGGCGCAGAAAATCGCGTGCCGACGCTGGCGCAGCCGTGCATGCAAACGGCCGCGAGCAAACTGAGCAATACCGGGATTCGATTCGCCATATGCGGGCTCCGGCGTGAGTTACTCCAGTACGAGATTGACCGAAGCGATCTTCGCGTTGGACTTCAGTTTCTTGAGCACCGCGGCTGCGGTCATATGGCCGTTCTCCGATGGCACCTCGAGAGTATAGCTGCCGTCGTCCGCTGCGAATATGAGGATGCGGTCGTCGATGCCGTTGACGAGATCGCTGGCCTGCCGCACGGTCGTGCCCGCAACAAAGGTTACTTCCAGCCGTAGCGGCGATTCGAGCGCCTTGTTTTCCGAAGATAGCGTGCGGTACTCGTGCGACTCGTTGTCTGCCGGCCACAGCAGGTACCCGGCGAGCATGGCCAGAGCCAGCGCGGGAACGGCCGTGGCCCAGGCAGGGTTCATGAACGAGCCGGGGCTGAACAGTCGCGAGAGGTATTCGCGCAGGCGATCCACCATCGATGGTTGTTCGCCGCCGCCTGACTCCAGTGCCTCGATTTTGCGCAGCGTGGTGGCGAGACCGTTTTGTGGCAACGCATGGATGCCGTTGCGACTGTTCGCGGCCTGCTCGACGCCAGAGAGAAACTCGATCTCACGTCGGCACACGGCACAACCGTTTATATGCGCTTCTACTTTCGCCTGTTCCGATGCATCTAGCGTACCGTTTGCGTACCACGGCAGGAGCAGGTAAATGTCCTCGTGACTGGATGTTGCTGTTTGCCTTGTCATATGCCTCGTGTCCCTACAGCGCCGTGGCCGGCGGCTGCATGTCAGATAGAAATTCTTTCAACCGCCGGCGCGCATAAAACATGCGCGTCTTTACGGTATTGAGTGGGCAGTTCACGATCTCGGCGATCTCGCCGTAGGAGTAACCGAGCGCGGTCAGTTCGACCACGCTGCGGTGCTCCGTGCTCAGGGAATTGATCCCCTCACAAAGCTGTTCCGTGAGCTCGCCGCTTGCGAACGACTGAGCCGGGCCTTGCGCCGTCGATTCCAGCGCACGCTCGAGCTCCGGTTCATCTTCTATCGAGGTCTCGTTGTAGCGGTTGAGTTTGCGCAGGTTCTCGAGACCCTTGCGATAGGCGATGCCCATCAGCCAGGTCGAAACACGCGAGCGCTGATTAAACGTGTTCGCCTTTTGCCAGGCGACCAGCATCGCATCATTGACGACTTCCTCTGCCACGTCGGGCTGGTGCACCATCCGGTAAGCAAACTGGAACAGGCGCCTGTGATAGCTTTTGTAAAGCTTCTCGAATGCCTGCTTGTCCTTGCCGGCCACCTGCTCGAGCAGCGCGAAGTCGGAATCGCGTATCGTGTCAGCGGATAAGCCCGTCATGCCCTTTCGTTGCCCTGCCATCGGATTACCTCGTCAGCTCCGGCTCATAGCGGATTTGCCGTGCACGTTTGGTATATTGTTGAAAGGCTCAGAAAGGTTCAACGGTGCGGTGCTCGGGCGTTCACACTGAACCGGAGCTGGGCCGAATCGCATCTACAAGAGGTGCAAAACCCAATAACCGGCTCGAATGACCCACAGCCGAGCTCACTACAGATTCCAAAGCCAGGGAGTCGTCATGAGACTGAATACCGTACCACGTATCGGCGCCGTGTGCCTCGCAGCCCTGATCGTCAGCGGCTGTGCCCGTTCCCTACCGCTCATCTCGCACGCCCATATCGGACACGCACTCACGGCCTGGCGAGATACGCCGGGTGAAGCCGGGCTGTTTGTCGTCGCCGAGCAGGAGGCGGAGATTGCGCTTGCCCAGGCCAGCCTGGCGGTGCAGGCCAAAGGAAAGCCCATCACCACCAAACGGCACATCGCTAACGTAGCTCACGCGCTCAGCCCCGACGCGCATCCACAAGGCACAGGCCTCGGATATGGCGCGATCCGCGCCCTGCGCAGCGCGGCCGATCATATTACTTTCTCTGCCGAGTCAGGTGACGCGAGCGCTAACATCGTGACCGGCGCCGCTCATTTTGTCGAGGCGGCGGACGCGGTTGTGAAACGCTTTCAGGTCGCGCTGGAAATCGCGCAGGTGGCCCGGCTTGCCAATGCCAGCGAACTGCCCGGTCTTGCCGCCGAGCTCGAACAACTTACGCGCACAAGCATTCACGGCGAAGACCTGAACAACGACGGCATTGTCGGCAGCAAGATCGAGGAGTTCGGGCTCGAACAACTGCGCACGGCGCTGTCCGACATGATCGGTAACGAGAAACCGGCCTATCATCCGCTCGGCCGGCAATATCTGTTCGGGCTGGTCCGGTTGCCCAACGGTGGCTGGGCCTACCGCTTCGATAGCTCAGGTGATCCCCCGACAAGCGGCTACGGTCAATATGAGCGATGAGGTCCTGATCCGGGAGGCTGCGCAATGCAGCCTCTTCAGGAAAAAAAACGCAGAGGCGCAGAGTTTGTAGGTTGGGCTGAGCGCAGCGAAGCCCAACGTGCGATGGCCCCTACAGGCGGCGGCTCATTGGGCAGCGGCGGCTAAGAAAAAACGCAGAGGCGCAGAGAATCGGATCAAACTGCTTGCGTCTCTGCGCCTTTTTGCATTGTTTTATTTTCTCTTCTTTTAAACCGTTGAACGTTACGCGATGAACCGTTTTCACATTTGCTTCAACACAGCAGGTGATGAAGACGTGGAATCTGTTTTTCACAGCGGCGTTGTCCGTGCATTTGATCGCCGCTTGGTATCCGGCGATAGCGGCGGAGAGCTTGCGCACGCAATGTCTCGATCCGCACAATCCCTCCGCGGTTGACGCCTGCCGGCGCCTGTCCGCACGTTATCAGCACGACATCGCGGCGCTTGTGTCGCTGGGCCGTCAACTCGACAAAAAGCGAAACCACTCCGCTGCGGTAGCCGTTTACGAACAAGGGTTGGCGTACTGCCAGAGCGGCAAGCCGTGCCCGGAAATAAATCGGAAGGGGCTGGCGCGGTTGTATGTGCTTGCGCGCAGCAATGCGCGCGAAGCCGAGCGTGTGGGTACGGCGCGGACCGTGGACCCCGATCATATTTCATCCGTTGCCTCCCGGGTCGACGAAATAAAGTGCAAACACCTGCGTGGTGCGGCGGCGGTCGAAGCCTGTAAAAACGCTTTGCGCTCCGCTGGCGACGACGCAGAGCTGCACGCACGGCTCGCTGAGGCGCTACGCGAAGCAGGGCGGGTGGCGCCGGCCTCCAGCGT
>JBPCXK010000639.1:0-4249 GCA_051008635.1 Gammaproteobacteria bacterium | reverse complement strand
CGCCACGACCCGCCCCGAGACTATGTTGGGGGATACCGCCGTCGCTGTTCACCCTGATGATGAACGCTACCGCCACAGTGTCGGCAAGGAGGTGCAGTTGCCGTTGACCGGCCGCACGATTCCGATCATCGCCGATGAGCACGTCGACCCCGAATTCGGCAGCGGCTGTGTGAAGATCACGCCAGGCCACGACTTCGATGACTATGATGTTGGCAAGCGCCACGACTTGCCGATCATCAACATCTTCACGAGCGAGGCCATAGTCAACGAGAACGCTCCCAAAGCGTATGTCGGCCTGGACCGCTATCAAGCGCGCAAACAAATCATCGCCGACCTCGATGCACAAGGTCTTTTGGAGAAATCCGAAGATCACAGATTGATGGTGCCGCGCTGCGGGCGATCCGGCGCCGTCATCGAGCCGTACCTGACCGACCAGTGGTACGTGAAGATCGGGCCACTCGCGCAGCCCGCGATCGAAGCGGTCGAAAAAGGCCACATCAAGTTCGTGCCGGCCAATTGGGCGAAGACCTATTTCGAGTGGATGCACAATATCGAGGACTGGTGTATCTCGCGCCAGCTGTGGTGGGGCCACCGCATACCAGCCTGGTACGACGAGCAGGGCAACATCTATGTGGCGAATTCGCAGGATGAGGCGCGCCGCAAATACCAACTCCCAGCGTCGACGACGCTGCGACAAGACGAGGACGTGCTCGACACCTGGTTTTCCGCGGCGCTGTGGCCGTTCTCGACGCTGGGCTGGCCCGAGCAAACCGATACCCTGAGGACCTTTTATCCGACCAGCGTGCTGGTCACGGGCTTCGACATCATCTTTTTTTGGGTCGCGCGCATGATCATGATGGGCCTCAAGTTCATGGGCGAGGTGCCCTTTCGCGAGGTCTACATCCACGGTCTGGTGCGTGATGCCGAAGGCCAGAAGATGTCGAAGTCCAAGGGCAATGTGCTCGATCCCATTGATCTCATCGACGGCATCGACCTCGAGTCACTGGTCGATAAACGCACCGCCGGCCTGATGCAGCCGCAAATGGCGAAAGAGATCGGCGCGGCCACTCGTCGCCAGTTTCCGCAAGGCCTTCCTACTTTCGGCACCGACGCCATCCGCTTTACGTTCTGCGCGCTGGCCACGACCGGGCGCGACATTAAATTCGATCTTAATCGCGTGCAGGGCTACCGCAACTTCTGCAACAAATTGTGGAACGCTGCCCGTTACGCGCTGACGAACACACAAGACCAGGACACGGGCGCGCATGGCCGCGCTGTCGAGTTATCACTCGCCGACCGCTGGATCATCTCGCGCCTGCAGACCGTCGAACGAGACGTCAACGATTATCTGGACGGTTACCGCTTCGACCTGGTCGCACAAGCGCTGTACGACTTTACGTGGCATGACTACTGCGACTGGTATCTCGAACTGAGCAAGCCCGTATTGCAGTCGGACACCACACCGGCCGAAATCAAACGTGGCACGCGCCGCACGCTCGTGCGCGTGCTCGAGGCGCTGCTGCGGCTACTGCACCCACTTATGCCATTCATTACCGAAGAGATCTGGCAGCAGACCGCACCCATTGCGGGCAAACAGGGCGAAACCATCCAGCTGCAACCTTTTCCTCAGGCCGACGAGTCGAAGATCGACGCCGCGGCCACAGAAGAGCTCGAATGGGTCAAGGCCTTCATCATGGGAGTGCGCCGCATCCGCTCCGAGCGCGACATCGCGCCCGGAAAGTCCTTACCGGTGACGGTGCAGAACTGGAGCGAACAAGACGAACAGCGTTATGCCGGAAATCGCGAATCGATTACCAAACTGGCAAAGATCGATTCGGTTGTGTGGCTCAACAGCGAGCCGGCGCCCGAAGCGGCTGTCGCGCTCCTGGGTGACATGAAAATCCTCGTGCCACTCGCCGGCCTCATCGACAAGGACGCCGAGCTCAGGCGCATAGAAAAAGAGCTGGAAAGCCTCGCCGGCAATCTCAAAAAGTGCCAGACGAAACTCGACAACCCAAGCTTCGTCGAACGCGCGCCCGCCCACATCGTCGCACAGGAACGCAAGCGGGTTGACGATATGCAGGCAGCGCTGTCGCAGTTGGAGGCTGAAGCCGAGAGGCTTCGGGGTCTCTAGCCCGAGTTTACCGCCCATTATCGGCAACTATCTGTTCTATAAGGGGATTTCACTGCCTTTTTGTATGACCTACGCGGCGAGGTAACGCCCGAGATTGAGGGCGTCGTAGAGTTCGCGCTGCTCGGCGGACATCGCCGAGGAGGTCATCTGAATGCACGGTGAGCGGCGCTTGTCGGGGGGTGGATAGACCACGGCGACCTCGCGGATCTTGGCCAGTTGCTCAAGCAGGGCCGGGATCGAGCGGTCGATGCCGCAGCGGTGCAGCTCGCGGCGCAGCAAGCTGCACAGCATCAGCGCCAGCACACAGCACAACACGTGGACTTCGACCTTTTGGTCAGTCCAATGATGCTGGGGCCGCAACGCGATGTGATGGGGGTCTTTCATCTGACGGAAAGCGCTCTCGACGTGATGCTGGGCGCGGTAGCCGCGCACGATCTCGGCATCGCTCCAGTCATCGTTGTCGGTAAACAGTATGGTTTTGCCGAGCAGGGTTTTCTGTAGCTGTTGCCACGCGCGGTGTTTGAAGCGGTAGGTCAACCTCGGCAAGCCGTTGTGCTCATCGCACTCGACGTGAAACAACTCCTTCATATGACGGGCTTTCAACCAGCCCTGGACCTTGTTGGTGACCCCCTTGAGGGTCGGGCGCTTGCCGGTGCGGATCTGGCCCGTTTGATGACGCCGCAGCTGGCGTTGCAGCTCGCCCAGGCGCTGCTGGCGCTTGGCGATCTCGCGCAGCAAGGTGCGCGCTTGTGCCACGAACAGGTTCTCGTTGTAGGTCACCAGCACCGTGCGCGTGACGCCGAACACCTCGCGGGTCAAGCGGTAAGCCCTGACCCCCGGCAGCCCGTGCTGGTCTAAACAGCGCAACCGCCGCATCGGTATCGCCAACAAGTCCGTATGCTGAGTCGGCACCAGAGAGCCGATGAAGTGGTAGGGGCTGGCGTCGATCGCCTCAAGATTGTCCCCGGAGTTATTGCCCTTGTCGAAGACCAGCGTAACGTGCTCGGTGGTGTCGGTGAGCTGGCGATAGCGCTCCACCAATGCGGCACTGAGACTATGAAAGGTGGGGGCATCAGTGCGGTTACCGGGATAGGTGCGGTGCAGCAAGGGCACCTCAAAATCGGCCGAGACCAACAACGCCAGTCCCACGATGCGCAGCGCCTGGCGCCCTTCTTTGCTCTTGCCACGCTGGGCGAGGGTGGAGCGCGCGTTGAAGGTATCGATGAAGGTAAAGAAATTGGTGGCATCGAACAGCACTCGCCTGAGGTCGATGTCGAACTCGCGCACCATCGTGCCCACCACGTCGCGCTCGATGGCCTCGATGGCCGCGGGCGAGACGCGGTCCATATTGTCCCAGAAGCGCTGGCTGGTGAGCTGTCGGGGCACGATGGCGAGCAGCCGTGCCAAGACGGTGTCTTGGAACCACGCGCTGATGCTCGCCTTGCTGCAAGGCGCCACGCAGCGGTTGAGGATGGCCACCAGCACATAGGTGCCGACGCTCGGGCCGCGGCCGCGTTTGGGCACATGGCGGTCGATGTGCTCGATCACTCGCAGGCGCTGCGCGAGGTCATACAGTGCCACCACGGCGCCGAACTCGTGCACCCGTGCTTCGCGGGGCTTGGCCGCAGACGGCGGTGTGGCGGTGAGCGTGGCGATGAGGTCCTCGGCGCGGCCGAGGTATTTCTGCCAGACGATCTTGGGCTTGCCGTCGACGCGCTGGCATTGGCGGGCATAATAATACGGCTTGCCGCGGATGGTTTTTTTGATGATGCTCGCCATATTAGGTCATACAATACCTGGTGTTAAACGGCAAGTCCAGCCCCAACATGTAGATATAGCGCTGAAATAGCGGGGCAAACTGCTGATGTCTAACCCGACTTTGACAGTTGCTAGAGACATTATTCCGATTTATGTAGACAGATCAAGGAGTTACGGGTGCTGTCGAAAACACCCGTGTATCTAGGGTTCAAACCAGCTTGAGAAGCGGTGGGGGATTGTTGATTTGTAGTGATTTCAGACGTTTAGCGGCGCCTGGCGGCGGCGCGGTGACCTGCCAGAGGGTCCCGTTCGGGCTCGACAATTGGACAAGTTTTATGGCCTTCAAATCGTCACGGA
>JBPCXK010000638.1:0-6457 GCA_051008635.1 Gammaproteobacteria bacterium | reverse complement strand
GACGTTATCCCCCACTACAGTTCCGTAGTGTACAAGGGCATTGATCCCGACAGTGCATCCCTTGCCAAGCTTGATGTAGTCGCACTTGAACACGCCTTCTTCCAGCGAATGAGACTGCAAACCCGTGTCGACATTGAAGGTGCAGTAGTCTCCGATTTCTACCAACGGTTTCTCCGACAACGCCATTCCGTCATCGAAGACTTTCTTTCCAATCTTTGCTCCAGACAATCGCGTAACCACGTTCTTGAAGGGGGTCCCTCCAAACAGAACCTTCAATCCATCCTCGGAGTGCTTCCAGTACCTCTCCACCCGCCAAAAGGTCTCATCGTAAATCGCTGCAATATTCGGTCTCAGGTTGGCGTATTTCATGCTCAGACGTTCTACCGCGATAAAGTACGCGATAAAGAGGACGCTCAACACGACGACTGCAGCGGGTAACGCCCAATAACCCATGACAGCGCTTAGCTGAACGGCTGCCAAGATCACATGTAAGGACACAAACAAGAAGACCCAATGGCAGAACAAGAAGCTGAGTATCGTGATCAAATTGTGGATGTTCTTCTTACGTAAGCGATCTCTTTGTAGCGACCGGTTGCCCAGGCTCGTCAACACGCGGTCTCGCTCGACGATTCTGGGAATCTCGAAACAGGGCGAACCGAGCAGCCCAACACCCTCACGCCTCTCGCCGTCTATGGGGATCATCACCTTCGTCGCAAGTAGGCAGTTGTCACCCGTCTTTCCGTCCGGCGGATAGTGAATGTCGTTTCCGATGTAGTTGTCCGCGCCGATGACCGTTCTCCTTAGCGCAAACGACGAGCTCGACATCTGAATATTGATCATCGATAGCCCATCGGCCACCATTGTCCCCGAACCAAAACTACACAGAAGAGGGTTGTCGTGCTTTTGCTCTACACCGAAATTCGAACCTGATTGCACGATTCTCTCTGACAAGTCATACCCGATCGCCTTCAAGTAGTGCACAACTGCAGAGCTATCTCCGAACAATATATTCAGGAACTTCGAATTGCTGGTGCTGCGGACCAACTGCGTAATCCAGTAGTGCACCCCGAACAATACGTACACTCTTTCCTCGATCAAAAACAGATTGAGCAACCTGGGCACTGCAACCACCACGAGCATGCGCAAGGCAATCAGGCCAAAGAAAAGTACCAGAGACAGCACCAGCGGGTCCAGCGTGCTCAACGAATCACGGACGTTCGCAAGCCAGGGCGCCACGGAGTCGGCAACATACCGCTGGCGTCCCCAATCGACAATGGTTGCCACGAGGATCGGAAACAAGATGAATGGATTCGCGAGCTGAAGCGCCGTATAAACGTTTCTGCGCACCGTGCTGCAGTTCTTTGGTGGCACCGTACAGTAGTTGCACGTCGTCTCCTGTGCTGGCGAGCCGTGATATTGCTTGCTGGCCGGTATGGTCTGGCCCTCGAGTAGCGACGATGCATGCCCCAGCTGTGAGTTGTCCTCCATGGTCGATCGGATGTCCAGCACGGCACCTTCGCCGACATAGGCGTTTTTGCCTATTGAGACAGGGCCGGTGTGTATGTAGCCGGATTGGGCTCTGTACCCCACCATGAAGGCGTCCTTACGTACTAGCGCACCATCTCCGACGTCCAGCAAGTCGGTACAAACCGGTACATGTTTCACGTCGAGTACGGCGTGCTTACCGATTCGCGCTCCCAACAGGCGAAGATATAGATTGAAGAGAGGCTGTCCTTTAAAAAGAACGAGCGGGTTGTTCGATATCAACCCCTTCACCAGCCAAAAACGGAAATACGCCAGACTCCATATGGGAATGGTGTCGGCCTTCCATGCGCCGATCACCACCCACTTCACGGCTATTGGCAATGCGCTTGAAAGTGCGAACAGGGCTACCAGGAATACAAAGCTGCGAGTAAACAGCTCGAACCAAGAGCTTCCTGACAATGTCCAAGCGGCGCCTTGGATGAGTACCGCAGTGCCTATCAACAAATACACGCCGTACGTAATGAGTTGCAGTGCGCCGCAGCCGAAGTACTGCAAATTTGTTGCGACACGGTATTCCTCTACCGCCTGTTCGCACGAGGCAGCGTTTGTTCGCGACTCCAGACACCGTGCGAGTTGGGAGATGGACGGATGCAGATAGACATCTCTCATTGACACATCGGCCCCAGGCGATTGATCGCGAAGAGCGGTACAGAACTGCGCCATCAATAGGGAGTGGGCGCCGAGATGCTCAAAAAAATGATCGGTTGCCGAAACCCGGTCCACTTGCATGGTTTTGGCAAGGGTGTTTGCGAGCACTTGTTCTAGCTCTGTGCTCGGGGCAACGAACTCGGTGTTTCGTGCTATGAAGCGTGGGCTCCGAGGTCGTGGCAAGGCCTTGCGGTCGGCCTTGTTGCTCGGTAGCATCGGGATCGACGGTAAGTGCTCGTAGAAGACGGGCACCATGTAGGGCGGCATCCGAGCCTGCAGCGCTTCGGCAATGTCGGCCTCGTCGCAGTTCTCGGCGCCTTTCTTGAGCGTATAGTATGCGACCAGTTCGGTTGTACCTGGTTCCAGTTCGTAAGTGTTGACGACGGCGACGGCGATTTGGGGTATCTGCAGCAACGCGGCCTCGATCTCGGCGAGCTCGATTCGATATCCGCGAAGCTTGACTTGGTTGTCAATGCGTCCGAGATATTCGATCTCCCGAGATTCATTGATCCGGCCGAGGTCTCCAGTACGATAGATCCGGCGTGATGGATTCTCGGGGATGCCAATGAAATCGGGGATGAACACCCGCGTGGTCTGCGCGTCGCGATTGATGTAGCCACGGGCCAGTCCGATGCCTGCGATCCCGATTTCACCGGACTCGCCCGGCGCAACCGCCGAGTCGCGCTCGGGGTCGAGAATCACGACCGAGTACGTGGGGAGCGGTTGGCCGATGTTCACGGGTTTGTCAGGCCGAGGGGTGGCCAGGCTGGCGGTCACCGTGGCTTCTGTGGGCCCGTAAGCGTTCAGAAAGCGTCGACCGGGCGCGTGCCAGCGCGAAACCAGGTTTTGCGGGCAGGCCTCGCCCGATACCAGCAAGAACCGCAGCTCAGGCAGGTCCTCATCAAGGGTCGCCAGGAGGGTAGGCACACAGCACAGGGCCGTGACGGCCCTGAACTTCAGGAAATCGGCGAGATCGTGTCCTACTAGTTTCGTTTCAGAGGGGCTGGGTATGAGCGTCGCACCGACCCACAGCGGCACCCAGATCTCTTCCACAGAGAAGTCGAATGCAATGGTCATGCCCTGGTAGACCCGGTCGTCTTCGCGCAGCCCGTACACCTCACCCGCCACCTTGACGAAGTTGCAGATGCTGGCGTGTTCGACGGCGACGCCTTTGGGATGTCCGGTTGTGCCCGACGTGTAGATGATGTAGGCGAGCCCGGCGTCATACTCGCTCGCTTCGAACTCAGCAAGGTTGGTCTGCGGTTGCGCGCCTATGGACTCGTTTTCCATGTCCAGGTAGATGATCGGCCGGTGAGTATCGGCCAAATCCCGATCCAGGGAGGCAAGGGTTACGATGGAACTGACGCCTGCGTCGTCCCGGATGAAATGCATCCGGTCGCGAGGAAAACTACAGTCGAGCGGCACATAGACTGCGCCAGCCTTCAAAACGCCGAGTAAGGCGACATAACGCCATACTGAGTTGTCGAGTAGCAGACCGATACGGTCGCCAGCCGCCACGCCGTTTCTGCGAAGGTAGTGAGCCAGCTGGTTTGCCCGCAGGTCAAGGTCGCCATAGGTCAACGTTTCCTGTGCTGTTGTGACTGCCGGATGTCCCTCTTCCAGCAATGCACATCGGCCCTCGATCAACTGCTCGAGCCGCTCACCGGCGCTCCAACGCACCGCATTCTCCATGCCTGCGCACGACAGCACGTAGTCGGGTAGAGTGGTTTCGTCGAGCATTTGCATCAGAGTGAACTCCTTTCTACTGTCGAGTCAGTGCTTTGCTACAAATGTGGCAACAGCCGCCTTCGGTCCGGGGGGTGAAATACGGACCGATGGGCTGAAAAGATTCTGCAAGGCGTGATGTTGCAGAACACACTCAAGCAAGCGCTTTGTTTCTCAGTTGTTCGCTTGCGGTATGCGAGTCTGAGTAGCAGAGCTCACTCGGTTTCTGTTCAATCACCCAATTACTGAGGCTCAAGTCGTTGAGTGCACAGATCAGAGCGGCGGTGCTGTCTTTGTTGCGATGTACGAATAGATAGTCAAAGACGCCAATGGACGTTGCACTCCTCAGCTCATCAGATGCGAGCGCGACCCCCACCATCAATCCAATCTGGTGCAAGGCGCTAACCGTCGACGCGTCAGGGCAGCCTTGAAACACGATCATGTGCTCTGGCATGTGCTCTGGGCCACGCCGTAGCGTCAAGGTTCGTCGATCGCTCATTGCATCTCGGCTCTCAGTTTCCGAATTGCTCGCCCTCGTTCGGGCCGCACGTTGTCCCGTGACGGACATCACGACTGCCTGAGAAGGTGCCCGGGGAAGGGCGCAGAAAGCGCCAGCGCCCCCGGGGACTACTTCGTCAACTCATAGACCGCGTACGCCAGCGGCTGCTTTGGCGGCTGGTTCTGGGGAATGCGGCTTCAACAGGCCAGCTGGCACGAGCGAGCCCACTTCGCGATCATTGAACTCTTCGCGCAGCGCGTGCGCCAGAACGTCCAGCCCCTCGTCCATTTCTGCCCTGCGAATGGTGAGCGGCATGAGGAATTTGATGACCTCGTCTGCCGGTCCCGAACGCTCGAGGATGAGGCCCTGTTCGAACGCTGCAGAGGTAACCGCGGCTGCGCGATTGGGGTCGGCGCAGTACAAGCCACGCATCATGCCGCGGCCGCGCACCTCGAGCAGGTGAGGCGAGTACTGGTCGACCAGCTCTTGCAAGCGGGCTCCCAGGTGTTGACCTTTCTCGTGCACTTCTACCTCGAAGGTGCCGGTACTCCAGTAGTGCTCGAGTGCCACAGCGGCGGTGGCGAAAGCATGATTGTTGCCTCTGAACGTACCGTTGTGTTCGCCGGGCTTCCAGACATCCAGCGAACGCTGTAGCAGGACAACCGCGAACGGCAGGCCATAGCCGGAAAGGGATTTGGACAGGGTGACAATATCCGGAAGCAAACCGGCCGACTCGAAGCTGAAGAAAGTTCCCGTTCGACCGCAGCCAGCCTGGATGTCGTCCACGATGAGCAGGATGCCCTTGTCACGGCACAACGCCTCCAGGCTCTTCATCCAATCGATGCTCGCCGTGTTGATACCACCTTCGCCCTGGATAGTCTCAACAATCACAGCCGCGGGCGAATCGATTCCGCTGGAAGGATCGGACAGCATCCGGTCGAGGTATGCGATGGTATCGACGCCGTCGCCGAGGTAACCGTCATACGGCATGACCGTCGTTCCCTGTAACGATATTCCGGACGCGCCGCGATGATGCTGGTTGCCCGTCGCTGCCAGCGCACCCAAGGAGACACCGTGAAACGCGTTCGTGAAGCAGATGACATTCGAACGACCGGTGACTTTGCGCGCGATCTTGAGCGCCGCCTCAACAGCGTTTGTTCCGGTAGGACCGGTGAACTGAACGACGTAATCGAGATTGCGTGGTTCGAGGACAATATCCCGCATTGCTTCCAGGAATCGCTTCTTGGCGGGCGTGTGCAGATCGAGACTGTGTGTGACCCCGTCACGCCTTATGTACTCGATCAACGCTTCCTTCAATACCGGGTTGTTGTGACCATAGTTCAGTGAACCCGCGCCTGATAAAAAATCCAGATACCGGCGACCCTGTATATCCCAAAGCTCGGCACCGCAGGCGCGCTCGAAGGTACTGGGAAACGCTCGGGCGTACGATTGAACTTGCGATTCGAACCGTTCGAAAACAGGATCGAGCATCATGATCGCGCTTCTCCTTTGTTCTACTTCATCCCTGCGCAGGTCGCGCATGAATCGATCTTACTGGCTTACTGGCTGCGTGCGTTCCTGCATCGAAGCGCTAGGAGCGCTCCTGTCCGGCGATAACGTCCTTTGAGATGGTCAGCAAGCTAGCTTGCGTGTGTTCTACAGGTATAAACACGCGAAGACGGAGTTTTATTCCCGCGCTGTGCGTTTCTAAAACTTTGCTGACATCTCAGGTACCGCAGGGTGACGTTCGGGAGGCGGTGCCGAGCCACGTTGGGCTACTGTCGTAGGGCCATGGCACTCATATGTCACCGACATTTGTTGCTTTGAGCAGGTCCGCAAACAAATGGCGCGACCAGGCGCAGCGTTCGTGATCATTGGCCGGTGCTGTTTCGATGACGAAGGGCGTTACCAGATTTTCGGGTAACTTCTCAATAACCTCGTGCGCTCACCGAGACCGGTCCAACCGCGGAGATTGACCAAGAACGCCGGTGTCGCTGCGCGATCCCGGCCTACATTGCGAGGTGCTGGTGACGTAGGCCG
>JBPCXK010000637.1:0-9029 GCA_051008635.1 Gammaproteobacteria bacterium | reverse complement strand
GAAATTCGCCCTGTATATTGAGGTCTCGGACTGCAGGGAGATCGAGCTCTGCGCCGTAGCGGTGGTCGCAGTGATGGCTCTGACCGTCTGTATCGCTTCAAGCAACTTCTTGACAAACTCTTCGGGGTTCGCCGCGGCGGCGTATGCGCCTCTCGAGTTGTAGGCCGCATGCCACAAGTCGTCCATTCTCTCCTGACTTAACTTGAGAGCTGCCGCTGTCGGGTCACCCCAGCCGCCCGCTGCCTGTGTCGTGTCGTCCAAATAGGCGTCGTTGTCGATCACCTGCCCTCTTTCGTTCAGTCTCTTGTCGGCCGCGCCGTTCGGATTCGGCCAGCCATCACTATCTGTGTCTTTCAACGCGCCTACAACACCGAACGCGATTCCAAAGGTATTGAGATGTTGGTGAGTCAGGGGGTCGAAGTCGGTCGCGGGGATTTTGTTGGGGCGGTTGCTCAAGTCGTTTTTGTAGTAAACGGCTGCAACGTCGGCCAATCTGTTGGTGACGCCGTCGCCGTCGACATCGCCGATTGAGGGATCGGGGTCCTTGCCGTTGTAGAAGCCATCGGTGATCAGCATGTTGAAATTCCTCTGGCAGTCGTTAACGATCGGGCTTTTGAGTGTTGTGCCATTGACGTCCAGCTCGCCTTTGAAGTAGTCGCCGGTGCGTTGCAGGGCTGTGCGCAGCGGCGTTAGTCTGACCCCTATATCGTAGGCGTAGAGATCCTTGAGCAGGCTTAGATTGTGGCTTGTGTAATCTGAAACCGATGCGCCGGGAACTTCCTTGAACAAAGAATCGTAATCATTGATGAGGGCCAGGCCGTAACGAAAATTCGGCGTCGTGTTCAACACCTCGGCGATAGCGCCTTTGGCGACAAAGGAGCGACGGCGGGCGTAGCTGTACCAGTTGGCTATGTTCTGCTTGGTCTGAGCGATCGTGCGGCAGCCTACCGCGCCGGTGGCCACAGCAGCGGTTGCCGGCGTGGTGCTGGCAAAGATCTGCTGCACCAGCGGTTTGGGGCCCAGCACGTCGTAGCAGGCGTTGGTATTGCTTAGCGTGGCCAGGGTTGTCGACGTTTCATTCAACCCTCTTTTGATTGCTCCCTGGTTGATCGGCTGCGGATCGTACGTGAAGCGTGTGACCGTGATGTCGTCCTTACCTACCGTAAATCTGACATGGCTGTCCCACACATCGACTTCGTCGTTGGCGCCATCCCTATCGTTAAAGTTCACGCCACGGCGCGGCCTGTCGCCGTTGTAGCCCTTGTCGTCGATCCAGACCTCGTATACGAAGCCGCCGTGGTGTGTGCCGAGGTTCCGGGTGAGTGGATAACCCTCGGTGCCGCTGTACGGGTTGCTTCGCGCGCTGTCGAAACGGGCGTCGGCGCATTTGACGCCGCTATCGGCACAGGGCCCGATCCATGGCCTGTAGCTGCTGCCCGGATTGTAGTAGACGACATTGAACTCGCCTCCGCGGATACGCCAATCGATGTCCACCGGATTGGGCGCGCCCTGGCATAACTCGGCGCTGTCGAACAAATGCCCGTTTACTCTGCCGTCCGTGAGACAGTCCATGCCACCGAGGTCGAGGGCCTTGTCGTCCTGGTGATGCAGGACGTATTCGAATATCACGCCGGTCTTCTTGGGGCCAAAGGACTCCTGGCTGTACCATCTGCTCCTGAATCGTCCGCGGGCATCAGTACTTCTCCAACCGCCGTCGTGGAAGCGGTCCGGCTCATACGCAAGATGGTCCCAGTGCTCCCGTGTCAAGATATCCTCATCCATTGAAAGCGAGTCGTCCAGCGTGAAGAAGACGTTGGGCGTGACGCTTTTGTCCAGAAACAGCGGTATATCGGGAAGCTGCAGCAGCGCTGCATGGACGCTGCCACCGGCGGATACCGCGCCTGCGATCAGGACGAGAATAAGGGGTTGGATAAGCGTTCGAGCGATACGCACCGTTCGATTCGACAGTGCAGTGGGTGGCCCGTCATTCGATTCGGCTTGTGTCATTCCTATTTGCATGGATCGCGGGATTTTGTCAGTGTTCCAAGCTCAATGTTGAGGCGGATGTGCTGTCGTGACGACATGATTCAGTTTTCGAGTTGACTCTGCGGAAGCAATTGCCGCCATGACTGACGGCCAATGAGGCCCGGGTCGTCGAGGAGCACGAATTCCCTGAGGCCGCGGGTGCTCTCCGCGTAGGCGTTCACCAGAAGGTCCGTCTGATTGATAAAGCTCGGCAGGTGCAGCAGACCGCCGATTTTGCGGCCCGCCACGATCCAGCTCGCGCCACCCGCGCTGACCAGGTCCTGGCTGTCGAAAGCGCCATCGTCGTTGACGTCGAATACCGGTTCCGCCGAGTTGCCCCCATTGTGGCCGTTGAGCGCCAGCACGATGGAATCGCCGCCGAACGAACACTCGTCGGCGGACGGAATGGTGACGACGAAGATAATGCGTGGCGGCCTTACGACGGGCTTGACGACGATCCGGCGGCCTTCGTTACTGAACGCGCCGCTCGGCACGGTGCGTGTGTCGGCGTCGCTATCCATCTGGATCAAGTCCACAAACCAGCCCTGATACCCCGATGTGGACCACTCGCTGGCAACGGCGCCCTGCGTTGCCCACTGGATTTGCCGTTTGCTGAGGAGTACGGCCGAGGTGTCTTCGTAGATGATTTGCTGTTGCAGAAGGCTGGGATGGGTAGTAGAGGTGGTCGTCGTGTCGCGATCAAGCCTCACGGTACGCCCATCCAGCGGATCGTAGATCGCGTAGATCGACTGGGTTTGCTCCGTGCTGATGTCGGCGCCGTTAACGGAGCGGGTGGCGACGTGGTTGTCGGCGGCTTCCAGATACTTACCCGTGCCGAACACGACCAGCACGCCGGCGCTATCTTTGGGATGCCGGATCACGGTCGGGCGTACCGTGATGGGCTGGGGCTTGCGATCCGGTCCTTGTGTGATGAAAAGCTGTTGCCGCTTGTTGCTATCGGTCCATTCGCTCGGGCGCGAGCTTCTGACGTCGAACTTCCACACATTACCGTGCAAGTCGCCGCCGTAGATGTAATCGACGTTGTAGTCGCCACTGGTGTCGATGGCCGTGACCTCGGCGAGCCCGTTGGGTGTGGTCGCATCGCCCGCGCCCGTATCGATCTTCACGAAGTCATTGCCGAGCGTCCATTCGCCATCGATCCCTTCCTCGATGAACAGGATAAACAGTGCGGCCGAACCGGAGCCTTGCGCGCCGTCCGCTTCGATGCTGTTGTAGCCGTTGCCGAGAACAACCGCCCATTCGTCGTTGTTCATGCGTATGATGCTGGGCCGCGCCATGGTGTAACCGAGGTCGGCGTCCTGCGCGTCCGTGAACTCCCACAAAACGATGTCACTCGCATTGCTTTCGGCGTCGTTGAGGGCGGGGTCGTTTGATGCCGATATGTTGCCGGGGTTGGTGACATTCAGTGCGAACAAGCCTTGTCCCCCGCGGCCCAACCCGCCAACCAGCACGGTGTGCCAGTCGTTGCCGGCGTCGGTGTCGACGAGCACATCGCCGTAGGTAAGCTCGCCGTCGACCAGAAATTGGTGATTTGTGTTGTAGTCGGCGGCGGTCAGCGCGGCGAGCTTTGCGAAGGTGTGGTTGGGTATGTAGGCCATGACTTCGCTGCCACGAGAAGTCCCGGAAGTACTGGCGTCGAAAGCATGCATGGCGCCGTCATTGGCGCCGACGTACACGATTGGTGTGCGATTGAGGTGCTTGCGCCGAAACGCCGAGTAGGGTTTTGACGCTTCGATATTGTCGCGGTAAGTGAACGGCGGCGCAGCCACTATCAGCGGGGCAGACTTGACGATATCACCGAGCTTCTTGCCGTTGCGGGGCCGAAACGTTTTCAGGTTGTCGGCCCGCCTGCTGTCGCTGCCTGTTTCGTGCTGGTCATTACCGCGAATGTAGCTGAGTCGATGTCCGCCGCGCGTGTCAAGGCTGGAAGTTGCCGGATCCGTGCGCAATGCAAGCTTTTGATCCGCGCTCAGGTTGCGCCATCTGAACGGGATGCCGCGCGGGTTGTCCCTGCTGTCGCTCGGGTCTCCAGGGTGGAGGGTGATTATCTGCCGACGGCCGGGGCGCGTATCCATGAGTTTGGTCGCGGCGCTCCATTCCGCGGGGCAGGCCCTGCCGCGGGCGATCGAAGTGGTGCAGGTGGATGGATTGCTGCCGTCCTGGATCGGCGCTGCGATGAGATCGCCGGACCAGTCGTTGGAGTCGAAGCTGGCCCGGTAGATATACGAATCCGCGCGCAGCCGTGTGGAGCTTTGCTCGGTGGGTGAGGCCGAGCGTTGCAGCTTCTCTATTGTGTCAACGGCTTCCAGCAATGCGTCGACCAGATCCTGAGGCGTCTCTGCTGAGGCAAACCCACCCCGTGAGTTGTATGCCGCGTGCCACAGGTCATCGATCTTCTCGGGGATGTCTCCCCCGCTGGTCGGATCGCCCCACAGTGCCTTCGTCGTGCTGGCTGTATCGGCTTGATAGTCGTCTTTGTCGATGACCTGTCCTTTTTCGTTCAATGTCTTGTCGTTGTCGAGGGCGCCGTCGCCGTCGCCGTCGACGTTAGGCCAGCCGTCGTTATCGGTATCCGTGAGCTTGCCTTTCACACCGAATGCGACTGTGAACGTGTTCAGGTGCTGGGTCTCGAGCGGGTCGAGTGCATTTGCGAGCAACTTATCCTGTTTCGCGCTCAAGTCACTCTTGTAGTAATGATGTGTCACATCGGCCAGGGTCCTGAAGACTTTGGGAATACAACTGCCTATTGAGTCGTACCAACATCCGCTTCGTGCGACCCCGTCGTCATCGATGTCGGCGAGATCCAGTGGGGGGCCATTGTAGTAACCGTCGGTCATCAGCACGTTGAAGTTGCGCTGGCATGCGGAAGTGATGGGATCGTCCTTACCGAAGTTTTTCGTTCTTGCGAAGTTCTGGCTGGCGAAGTAGTCGCCGGTGCGCAGCAGTGCTTCGCGCAAGGGCGTGCCGGCATCTCCCCACTTGTGGGCAACGAGTCTGCGTAACAGGTCTTCGTTGTGCGCCGTGTAGTCCGTTGCGTCCGCAGCGGGCAGTTCCTTGAAAAGCGCCGTATGGTCATTGATCAAGGTGAGTCCGAAACGGAAGTCGGGCTGCGTGCGGACCACACCGGCGACGGCACCCTTGGCCACGAACGAGCGGCGGCGATAGTATGTATACCAATTAGCCGCGTTTTGCTGCGCCTGCGCGATCGTCCGGCAAACTTTTTCATTCGTAGTGGCGTCAGCGGCGTTAGCACTGCTCCAGGCCCGATCGCCGTCGAGCAGCGCGCGCCGGAGGGTTTTTTCGGCGCCGCCCACTTTGATTTTGGCGCCGAGCCGCCCGAGAGCGTTGTAGCATGCGCCGCCGTTGGTGAGCTGAACCGTCGCACGATCCCTTTCGCCCAGGCCGGCCATCGTGGGTCGGTAGGAAACTTCAGTGACCGTGGCCCTGGACGCGTGCAGCTCGATACGGACATGGTTATCCCATAAATCCACCTCGTCGTTGGGCTGACTGGTGGCGTTGGTAATCGAGCCGCGCTGCGGACGGCTGCCGGTGTACCCCCGGTTGTCCACCCAGATTTCGTACCTGAAAGCGCCGCCGTTTGCGACCGGATATCCCGCAGCCGCCAGATCGCGGCGTTTGTCGTAACCGGGCGTTGCCTCGCGCGGGTTGCTGCGCGCCGCGCGGAAGGTGGTATGCGAGGTGAGTGAGGTGTGGTCGCACTGTGTGCCGCTGGTGCGGCATGGCGCTTGCCACGGTCTGTAGTCGGTGTCGGGGTTGTAGTACACGCGGTTGAAATCCGCCGATAACACGCGCCAGTCCAGGACGGCTGGAGATCTTGTTCCGAAATTGCAGGCTTCGGCCTCGCCGAGAACATCGCAGCCATATGCGGCAGTGTTGTCGTCGTTGTCAAACAGCGTCAGATAGTCGGTCAGCGCAAAAAAAGGGGCCCACACGGGGACCACGTTCCAGCCACGCCACTCATATCCCACCACGTGCCACTGGTAGCCGAGACTCCGCCATAGTCCGTCGGTCTTCCAGACACCGTGAGTCGTATCATTGTAGGAAGAGCCGTTCCTGACCGGGTCCGGATCATACGTGCCGTAGGTCCAGTGCGCCGATGTCATGATCTCCCAATCCATTGACCCGGAATCATCAAGCGTGAAGAAGACGTTTGGCGCCACCGGCTGCACCAGAAACAGCGGCACGGTGGGAAGATCCAGGGGTGTGGCGTTGGCGTTGCCAAGGAAGATCGCGCCTGCGATTAGAGCGAAGATCGGGGTGTGGATGCGCTGTCGAACGATGCGGCCGGCCGTGGTGAGCATGCGCGGTTGTTCGGACTGGGCTGCTAGCCCGCGTTTCTCACCACGATGACGAGCCTTCGCTTGATCTTTGAATCCACAACGCATCTTTTTCACTCGGAAATACAGCCCGTATTCCGCTCGATCAGAAAATGCCTTGTGAATTCGAATCTCTGCGCGATCATCTCGCCCCGTCGTGAGAATTGCGGGCTAGGCTCGCGCAAAGATGCCATCGTGCCCCAACTGTGTCAATTCAATTTACATTCAGAATCAGCTTCTTGTCAGAGTTTTGAGTTCGGGGGTCGTTGGGGCTACGACGCGCCCGGAATAGTGTAGATGTCGCTGACTGTTTCCAGCCGGCCGCGGGTGGTGCCCGTGAGGACTTCTTTGAGATAACGATCCCACGTTCTCATCGCCGTTATCTTTTCATGCAAGTCAGCATAAGGATCAGTGAACCCGCCCGGCTCGTCGGTACGCAGATTGTGCAGCCGGTCGCGCAGCTCTCGGCCGATGCCAATGTCGGTCATCTGCGCGCGGCAGGTGCGCCGAAGATCCCGCGGGGTGGTCTTGGGGAATCCGCTTTGCTCGCAATATCGGGACAGCGCGCGGCTGAGCGTGGTCGACGGCATCGGCTCCTGGCGGCCGCCCTGCTTGGGGAACAACCGCTCGCTTCCTCCCGTGTGCTCTCGCAGCTCCTCGAGCAGACCAATGGCGATTGCGCCGAGCGGCACGACGTGGATTCCATCCGTCGTATCGATCTCCCAGATCTTGCGACCGACGTCGATGTTCGGCCAGGTGGCGGCGAGTGTATCGCCGAGTTGCTGGCCCGCCGTTGCAAGCATGAGTTTGATGGCAATGCGAGTTGGCGTGGCAATGCGGCCGACCGCGAGACCGTGCCATAGCTCGCTTATCTCCGCGCCGTTGAGGCTGTGTGTTGCCGTTCGCTCCTGAACTTGCGGTTTCGGCACGTCGCGCACCGGATTGAAGTCGAGAAAGAACAGCATGCCGGCGTCGGCGTTTTCCGGCGCGCGGTCGTGCGCGATGCCGAACTGGAATGCGGCGCTCAGATAGGCGCGCAGCCGGTTCGCCTGCACCAGCGCGCCGCGCTCGACGACCTTGTCCAGCACTTCGTTTATGCCTGTGGACGACACGTCTTTCGCCTTGGTCGTCGCGCCCAGCACGGGCAGCGCGTTACGTTCCAGCGCTCGCCGCACCTCGCTTGAGCTACGTTTACTGTCGGCTTCCAGCGACTGGCAATAATTCTCGAAGAGCTGCTGGACCGACCCTTTGTGCAGATTCTCCCAGCGCGCATGTTCGGGGTCGAGCTGCCGCTGGCGAACGGCCTCCAGCCTGCGCTGATGCTGGGGATCGATCCCCTTGTCTACGAGCTCGCGCGCCAGCCTGGCGCGCTTGCGGGCGGTCGCCAACGAGGTCTGCGGGTAACGTCCCAGGTTAAAAAAACGCCGCCGCCCGCCGAAGCGGTAAAAAAGACAGAACGTCTTACCGCCCGTCGGCGAGACCTGAACGTGAAATCCATGCTCGGCGCCCCTCTCCCAGGCGCGGTAAGGCATGGGTTTTGGGGTCAACTCGCGGATGAAACGGTCGGAAAAAGGCATTAAAGGCGATTGTTTTTTGCGCGATTTCTGCCATTCAAGTGCACAGTCGAGTGCATGTTTACTCTAGTGAAAGTTTTTTTTACAATCACTAATAATATGAAATTATTTGCTATTTTTAACACAGTTTTGGCGCATTGACTAATATGCCCACTGATTAGTAGTCAGTAGGTCGATATATGCGTCTCGTCAAGGCTACAATATGTCGCGTTTCGCTTTGAAATTAACAACGTAAGTCGTTAATTACTCTACAGATAACCATTCGTCGGTAAATTTGATCACCTGATGAAAAAAGCGTCACGTTACTTGTCAAATATTGTTATACATAGGCTATGAAAAAGCCTCTGGGTTTTTCATTGCTGGAGCTGATGGTGGCGATAGCCGTTCTGGCCATTGTGGCCGCGTTTGCGTTTCCTAATTTTCAGACCCTCGTCCAGAACAACCGCCAGACCGCAAAGCTGAACGATTTGGTGACCTCGCTAAACCTTGCCCGCAGCGAAGCAGTAACCAGAGGTCACCGGGTGGGTGTGTGCACGAGCACAGACGGTACCGCGTGTAACGGTGGAACCAACTGGCACAACGGCTGGTTCGTGTTTCTGGATGTCGATGATGACGGCTTCGGTGCCGGCGACGAAATTGTTTCCAGGAGAGACGCGTTCGATGACCGGATGACGTTCACGACGAGCACGGCAACGATCGCATATCGGGCCACAGGGTTCAAATTCGGGACGCTCGGGCTCACTCTCCTCTTGTGCGACAGTCGCGGCACGTCAGCCGCCCGGGCTTTGGTGGTGTCTTCGCTCGGCCGTCCGAGGACTACGCCGGACGCGAGTGGCGGCACCTGCCCCTGATGGTGGACCACTGCAGGCAATGAAATTCTCGGAAAAGAAAATTCGCGGCTTCACGCTGCTCGAAGTCCTGATCGCAACTGTCGTGTTGTCGATTGGCCTGATCGGCTTGGCCGCGTTAATGATCCAGGGCCAGAAATTCAACCGCTCGGCGCTCAACCGCTCGCAGGCGACGTTCATTGCCTACGACATGGCGGATCGTATGCGCGCGAACCGTGCGGGAG
>JBPCXK010000636.1:0-6945 GCA_051008635.1 Gammaproteobacteria bacterium | reverse complement strand
TAGCGATTCGACACATGAAGAAGCGGGCCTCGTAACCGCCATCTACCAGGGCGCCCCGGCCCACTGATGCGAAAACTTGACGCAGTGCACGATAGAGCTGAAGCGCGCGTTATCCTCCATCCAGTGGAAGGTCTCGACGGGCCCCAGCAGCACGTCCCGCAACACGCCATATTCCGAATCCATACCCCAATGCGCGAGCGCCGGCGTCCCGCCTCTCTCGTTGCGTACCCGCATCGGCCCCTGTGCGCTCATTTTTTTGCTCCTCGTGCTGGTCCCTCGTCACGCTACACCAGGGCCAAGGTAGCGTGCAACAGCTATCCTCCGCCGACAGCCTGCACGGTTGAAATGTGAGTTTTGACCACTCAAAAATGGTGATATTTCACTGTTTTTTGTGGCCGCAAGTCACTTTTCGCGACCACGCAAAAGACCACAATAGCTGCATCATATTAGTGTCGCTAGCAATTTGGCACATAGACTGAGGGGGACGTAACCATGTTCACTGCAACCAGCCCGAGAGTGATCGGCGGCAAGGCCGATGGGTTCTTGTTACCACACTGGAAATACCTCGTCTGGGTGATTTTCGGCGCCGCGGTCTTTGTCATTGGCGCCTATCTCGGCGAGCCGGACAGAATTCAGGATTCCGCGCAAATCGACCAACCCGTAATCGACGAGCTATACCTGGTCGATTTTTCAGAGCTTTTCGATGACACCGATCCTGTATACCGGTACGGCGTTCTGAAGGTGACTGAGGTCGGCGCCCGGGACATCGAGTTTCTGGTCAGCAAGCTCGCCTACAATCAACTCGCAGGACCGCGTAGCGACATCGAGTACAGCGAAACGAATCTTCGTTCGTACTATGAGAGCGAGCCGGTCCGGGTCGACCGGGGCAAGCTGACGCAGATGCGCGAATCCGGAACTGCGCGTGTGGTAGTAGGCATCTGACCGGGCGTCTCAGCCACGCACGTAGCTGCAGGGCGCAACAGCGAAGCCTATTGCAGCGTGGTGGCCGTTCGGTGCACGTTGACGCCTTGCGCGTGCCGCTCCCCCGCGGCACACGACGCTATCGTTATTGCAGCACCCTGCGGGTTCGCGGATTTCGGCGTTTGTGGACGGGAATTATGATAGTTAGCTGACTACGCGCCGTAGTGGCTCACGACGTAGTCGTCTACGATCTGCTGGAACTCGCGAGCGATGTGGTCACCTTTCAGCGTGACCGTTTTCTCGCCGTCGACATAGACTGGGGCGGTCGGGTGTTCGCCCGTGCCGGGCAGGCTGATGCCGATGTTGGCGTTTTTGCTTTCGCCAGGTCCGTTGACCACGCAGCCCATGACGGCGACGGTCATGTCTTCGACGCCGGCGTATTGTTCGCGCCATCGCGGCATTTTTTCGCGCAAATAATTCTGGATATCTTCGGCGAGCTGCTGGAAGTATTCACTGGTCGTGCGTCCGCAGCCTGGGCAGGACGTCACCAGGGGAGTGAACGAGCGGATCCCCATGGTTTGGAGAATTTCCTGCGCGACAACGACTTCCTGCGTGCGGTCGCCGCCCGGTTCGGGCGTGAGCGAGATGCGTATCGTGTCGCCGATACCCTGCTGCAGCAGCACCGCGAGCGCCGCGGTCGACGCGACAACCCCTTTGCTGCCCATGCCCGCTTCGGTCAGGCCGAGATGCAAGGCGTAGTCGCATTGGGCAGCGAGATCGGTGTAGACGCTGATTAAATCCTGTACTGCGCTGACTTTGCAGGACAAAATAATGCGATCGCGCCCGAGCCCCAATTCCTCGGCGCGGCGCGCGTTGCTGACGGCGGACTCGATGAGCGCGTCGTGAGTGACGTCGGAAAGTTCTTTGGGTTCGGCGAGTCGTGCGTTGGCGTCGAGCTTGGTGGCGAGCAAATCCTGATCCAGGCTGCCCCAGTTGACACCGATGCGCACGGGCTTGTCGTACTCGCAGGCGATTTCGATCATCTTCGCGAACTGTGTGTCGTGGCGCTCGCCGCGCCCGACGTTGCCCGGATTGATACGGTATTTGTCCAGGGTCCGGGCGCAGTCGGGGTGGCTGGCGAGGAGTCTGTGGCCGATGAAATGAAAATCGCCGACCAGCGGGACATCGACGCGCATCCTGTCGAGCTGCTCGCGGACCCTGGGCACGGCACGCGCGGCGGCGTCGTTGTTGACTGTGACGCGCACGATTTCAGAGCCCGCCCTGGCGAGTTGCGCGACCTGTGCGGCCGTGCGAATGGCGTCCGCGGTATCCGTGTTGGTCATCGACTGCACCACCACCGGCGCGCCGCCGCCGACGGTCACAGCGCCAACCTTGACGGCAGTGGAGTTGCGCCTGCTGATCGAGTGATTGCTGGAGGACATTCGGCTGCGGCTTGGCAGTGGCGGTCTGGCGACTTATTCTAGCTTAATCCGGCCGGTGGCTGCACCGGGTCGCAACAGCCAGCTTCGGTGACAGTTTGATGTACGTGCAGGAAAAATTCATGGTGGAGACCCGTGGCCGCGGGACTTATGACGTCAGCCGTCACATCGAGCGCATCGTGCGCGATGCGCCGATCTCCGTTGGTCTGTGTCACATCTTTGTGCATCATACGAGCGCCTCGTTGATGCTGTGCGAAAACGCTGACCCGGCGGTGCGGCGCGATCTGGAGACGTTCATGTCACGGATCGCGCCAGACGGTGATCCTGCATTTGAGCACGACGCGGAGGGTCCGGACGATATGCCCGCGCACGTGCGCAGCGTGCTGACCGATGCCGCGCTCACGATCCCGATTACCGACGGGCGCTGTGGTCTGGGGACCTGGCAGGGCGTGTACCTGTGGGAGCACCGCACTGCGCCGCACCGGCGCAAGCTCACGGTCACGCTACACGGCGATTGAGCGAACGGATTCCGTACTGTGCCACCGCGCCGCGAAATCAAATACCTGACCTTCGATCTGGACGACACGCTGTGGCCGTGCGCGCCCGTGATCGAGAAGGCCGAGCAGGCGTTGCACGTGTGGTTCGAGGAAAACTATCCCTTGATCACGGGCAAGTATTCGCTGGAGGCATTGCGCGAGCAGCGCGCGGCTGTCGTCCGACGGTATCCGGAATTGCGTCATGATTTCACGAGCCTGCGCAAACTGTCGCTGGCCGCGCTGGCGGAAGAATTCGGTTACCCGGAGTCGCTGGCCGAGGCCGCGATCAGGGTGTTCAGGCAACACCGCAACCAGGTTGAATTTTTCGAGGATGCGCTGCCGACGATTGAAAGACTGAAGAAACGATATCTGACTGGCGTCATCACCAACGGCAACGCCGACGTGCGGGCGATTGGTATCGACGGTTATTTCGACGTCATCACCTATGCCGCCAAAGCCGGCGCCGCCAAACCGGACGGCGGTATCTTCGAAGCAGCGGTGAGCGCCGCCGGCGTCGCGCCGGAGGAGACCGTGCACATCGGCGACGATCCCGAGACCGACATGCTCGGGGCCGCGCGTGCAGGTATGCTGACGGTCTGGATCAATCCGGCGCAACGGCCCTGGCCGGGCGGCCAGATACCGGATGCGGTCATCGGCTCCCTGGGCGAGCTCGAGCCTGTGTTGCAGCGATGGTCAGCCGGCGCCCGTGTGGGCGCCCAGCACAAACAGGATCGACGCGGCGGTTAACAATCCCATTGTGATATTAAAGGTTCGGTATGCTTTGTCGGTTCTCAATAGTGTGCCGACGGCTGTGCCAAATGCGGCCCACGCCGTGGTCGACAACAGCGTCACCACCGCGAACACGATCAGCACCAGCGCAGCCGAGCGCGTGTAATCGTCTCCCGAAAGCGTAAACGCGCTGATCGCGGCGATAGCGAAGGTCCAGGCCTTGGGATTCACGAACTGGAAGGCGGCGGCTTCGATCACATTTAGCGGTCGTCCTCGTGATCGCCTTTGGGCGGTGCGATTGGCAGTGGCAATGCGCCACGCCAAATAGAGCAAGTACGCCGAACCAATGACCTTGAGCGCCAGCTGCAGCGTCGCATAGCGGCTGAACAGCGCGCCCAGGCCCAGCGCTACCGCGAGCAGCAGCACCGAAAACCCCACGAGTATGCCGACAACGTGCGGCAGCGTGCGCCGAAAGCCGAAGTTGGCGCCAGAAGCGGTCAGCATCAGATTGTTTGGGCCGGGTGTCAGCGCCGCCGCGGCCGTGAACATCACCAGCGGCAACAGCAGCGAGTCTGCCGGGCTCATGGGTGGATGTCGCCGCTGGTAGGCGACGAAGAGGTCGAAAGCCGGTCGGTTAAGAGCATGGCCGTATCGTATCTGACTTCAGCCGCGATAGTCGAAGCCCCGACCGTTCGGATCGCGGCTGAAGAGGGTGTCGCAAAACGGTTTTTGTAGGGTGGCGGTGAGCGTTAGCGAACCCACCAGCGCTTTGCATATCTTTGGGACCACCCGTTGCTGCTATAGCTGGGCGCTCCGCGGCTCAGGCGGATAGGGACGACCTGCTGGCCGGTCCGGGCTAGCTCGGGCCCTTTGACATCGGCTCAGCCCATGTGCGTGGTGTGCTGGGGCTCAATCTTATACAAGACCCGAACCTCACCCGGTTGGCGATACGGATACTTGTCCTGGCCCAAATATTTCTTCGCCATCTTGTCGATGTGCTCGTCGGCACCCTGCTCCGTTATCTCGGTGACCCGGCCGCGCACCTCCAGGTACCGGTACGGATTATCGGGATCCTGCATCGACAGGGCTACGATCGGGTTACGCTGTATATTCTTGTCCTTCTGTCGGCCGCGAGCCGAGTTGACCAACATGTGCGTGCCGTCGTAGTCAACCCAGACCGGAGTGACCTGCGGGTGGCCGCTAGGCAGGACCGTGGCCAGGCTGGCAAAGGTCTTTTTGTCGAATAGATCAAGATAGTTTTCCGGAATAACGCTTGCCACAGTGCCTCCTTATTGGGAAGTACGTTTGTATATTTTAAGACAGTCAGATCTTTTTTGTACTGATCGCCAAGCTATTGTTGTAACGTACACTACTGATGTGTAGTATACGCGACATGATCTCCCTGAAGTGGCTCATCCTCATCATCAGCCTGCCTGGGCAAAGCGGCACACCGCGAATGCGCGTGTGGCGTGCTCTGAAGGCCCGCGGAGCGGGGATACTTCGCGACGGTGTTTACGTGCTGCCGGAGGCGGATGGCAGCAGAGAGGTGCTGGAGGAGCAGGTCGCGACCGTGGAGGGCGCAGGCGGTAACGCCTATCTGCTGCCATACGCTGATCCCGGACCGGGGCAGACGCCGCAATTTCGCGCGCTTTTCGATCGCGCCGAGGAGTACGAGCAATGGACCGGCAAAGTTGCCGCCCTGCGCGATACGTTGCCGGATATCGACGAGCCCGAGGCGCGCCGGCGCGAGGCGCAGCTGCGCCGCGAACTCGATGCGATAAACAGCATCGACTATTTCCCGGGTGAGCCGCAAGCGCAGGCCAGCGCGGCGCTCGAGCAGATAGCCACCGCCATCAATGCGAGGTTTTCTCCCGGTGAGCCGATCGCAGCGGCAGGTCGTATCGAAACTCAAGACCGCAGCGCCTTTCATGCTCGTGTGTGGGCTACACGGAAAAGCATGTGGGTGGATCGCGTCGCATCCGCATGGCTGATCCGCCGCTTCATCGACCCCAGGGCGCGCTTCGTGTGGCTTGACAGCCCGGCCGATTGTCCGCCCGACGCGGTGGGTTTCGATTTCGACGACGCGCGTTTCACGCACATTGGCGATTCCGTCACCTTCGAGGTGTTGATGCACGGTTTCGATTTGGCCAGCGACCGCGCGCTGTCACGGCTCGCAGCGCTCGTGCACTACCTCGATGTCGGCGGCGTGCCGGTTGCCGAAGCGCCTGGTTTTGTGGCGATGTTGGGCGGCGCCAAGCGCGGGTGCGCAGGCGACGACGACTTGCTGGATGCCGCCAGCGGCTTGCTGGATCACCTTTATGCCGCCTTTGAGGAACCATCATGATGGAAACTTCATCTGCCCCCGTCCAACGCGGGACGAGTGAGGGTGAACAGCGCATACGCTTTGGCGACGCGCTGGCTTTCTGGCTCAAGCTCGGCTTTATCAGTTTCGGCGGCCCGGCGGGGCAGATCAGCATCATGCATCAAGAACTGGTCGAGCGCCGCCACTGGATTTCCGAGCGGCGTTTTTTGCATGCGCTCAACTACACGATGGTGTTGCCGGGGCCCGAGGCGCAACAGCTTGCCGCCTACATCGGCTGGTTGTTTCACGGCACGCTGGGGGGCGTCGTCGCGGGCGCGCTGTTCGTGTTGCCGTCCTTGTTTATCTTGATTGCGCTCTCGTGGATCTATCTTGCCTACGGCGATGTCGCCGCAGTCGCAGGCATTCTGTACGGCATCAAGCCCGCGGTGACGGCGATCGTGTTGTTCGCCGCGTATCGCATTGGTTCGCGAGCGCTGAACAACACTGTCTTGTGGTCTATAGCGGCGGCCGCGTTCATCGCGATTTTCGCCCTGAACATCCCGTTTCCCTACATCGTGTTCGGCGCGGCGGTCATCGGCGTGATTGGTGGGCGGTTGGCGCCAGCTCATTTCAGCAGCGGTGGTCACGAGCCGAGCGGGCAGGGTGACGCGCCTCATCAACGCGCCCTGATCGATGACGACACGCCCCCACCGCCGCACGCGCGCTTCCAGTGGCCGCGTTTCATTCTCACCATCGCGGTAGGCCTGTGCATGTGGTTTGCGGCCATAGCGTTGCTCGCGAGCGCATTTGGCATGTCGGGCGCGCTGGCACAGATGGGCTGGTTTTTCACCAAGGCCGCGCTCGTTACCTTCGGCGGCGCGTACGCCGTGTTGCCCTATGTCTACCAGGGCGGCGTCGAGCAATATCATTGGCTGACCGCGACGCAGATGATCGATGGCCTTGCGCTCGGCGAAACCACGCCCGGTCCGCTAATCATGGTCGTTACGTTCGTCGGCTT
>JBPCXK010000635.1:0-4889 GCA_051008635.1 Gammaproteobacteria bacterium | reverse complement strand
ATGTTGTCGAACTTCATTGTCAGGTGTTGAAGGGTTGAGGGTTCTTAAATTTTATCTTCTTTGCCGTGGCAGCGCCGACCACGACGAATCGTCGGTATTACCGACAGCCTGTGGTGGCTTTGTCATGGTTTCGGCTTATTCTTTGCCGAGGCGCGAGCATAACCCGGGTGGGCCGTAAATCTGTCCTGAATACTAGCGCTTTTCTGCCGCAAAAAGAGTAAGATACGCATTATTGTTAATAGAGTTTTACATACTGGATGCGACATCAACGATTAAGGAGCAAGCGATGAAGAAACTTGCGATTCTGGTGTTGACCGCAGCGCTGAGCGCGCCGGCTTTCTCGGCGGGCGAGGTTGATCCGCGCGCGGCCAAGCCTGGTGCTGGCGCGATGCTCATCGATGCAACGCTGGTGCGCCCGCTGGGCGTCGCCGCAACCGTTTTGGGCGCTGTGACGTGGGTTGTTTCGCTGCCCTTCTCGGCATTGGGCGGCAACGTGGGCGAGGCTGGCAAGGCACTGGTTGGGGCGCCAGCCCGATATACGTTCAGGCGCCCACTCGGACACAACGAGTAGCTGACTATTTCACTTCGAACCGGACGCTCGGTGTCTCTATCGGCCGCGCCACGGCGCTAAGCCACACGCGCGCACGCGCAGTATGGCGCCCGCGGCTCAACCGCCAGGGGTACCGGGTGACACCGTTTCCGGTCGCGCCGTAAACGATATCGTCGACCCACCACTCCACCTTGTGAGGCGCGAGCGTGTCTGGCAACGCGAGCGCAAAGGCTTCCAGCCTGTCCGGAATTCGCGGGTCCATTGCCAGGTGCAGTCCCTCGACCGGTTGTCGCAACCTGAGGCGCTCGACCTGCTGGCGGGCTGGATCGCTCGCCGTCGGCGCTGTTCCTGGCGTAAACCATTCACTGCGGCTTGCACAGAGATCATTTGCAGCGCGGCCTGAGTCGCGACAGATTCTCGCCTTCACCAGTTTCGCACTGAGCTTGAGCGGCCGTGTCTCTAGTCCGCGGTTCAGCTCGGCGAATACAGCGCGCATCACTGACGCCGGCCCGCGCGAGCCGGTGATGCCGTCCATTGCGCGGTAATCGAGATTGCCCATCCACACACCCACCACGTAGCGATGGTTGAAACCAACCGTCCAGGCATCACGGAAATCGCTGGACGTGCCGGTCTTGACCGCTGTCTGTATCGGCAAATTCAGCAAACCACTATGGCCGAACTCCAGGCTGCGCGCATCGGGGTCGGCAAGAATGTTCGCTATCAGCGCGCTTGCGCCCGGGGAAAACACGCGGCGCGCGGCGCTGGCCACGCCGGCGGACCTTGTTCGCAGGTCGCGATACACACCTTGCCGCGCGAGCACCGCGTAGGCGCGCACCAGCTCCAGCAGGCTCACTTCACCGTTACCAAGCGCGATCCCGTCGCCATAGAAATCCGGATGCTCACGCAGATTGTCCATACCGAGCCTGCGAAAACCCGCGAGTACGTCCGCCGGGCCGACGAACTGCGCCGCGCGCACAGCGGGGATGTTCAATGAGTTGCCCAGAGCATCGCGCAGACGCACCGCACCGTAGTGCTTACGGCTGTAGTTCTGGTAGCGGTGCAAGCCGTAACCGACGGATTGCGTGAGCGGCGAGTCGTTGATCAAGGTCGCGGCCGTCCAGCCCTTCTCCAGCGCCAGCGCGTAGACAAAGGGTTTCAACGCGGAGCCCGGTTGCCGCAGCGTCAATACGGCATCGATATCACTCTTCTCGCTGCCGCCGTTGACCCAGACCAGCACTTCATCGCTACGGTGATCGACGGCCAGCACCGCACCGTGCGTGACGCCACGCCTTCGCAACGCGCGGATGCGACCATCGAGAACAGACTGGGCGTGACGTTGCAGGCTGCCGTCGAGCGTCGTAGCAAGGCGACGCGCCGGCGCGTTGTTTGAGCGTTGCACATACCGCACGAAATGGCTGGCGTCGACCGGTAAGCCGGGCACGCCGCTCAAACGAAGCCTCGACACGGCAATTTCGCGATACGAACGAGCGCTCAGCACCCCCTGCCTCGACATCTGGTCGAGCAAGCGACCGAGCGGACCGTCGACCCGGGCCGGATCACGATACAGGTCGAGCCGGCTGGGCGAGCGCACGAGCACGGCCAGCGCCATCATCTCTTTTTTGGACAACGTGTCCGGGCTGCGATCGAAGTAATAGCGTGCCGCCTGCGCCACGCCCCGGCGCTTCGCGGTGTACGGCACCTGATTGAGATAAAACTCGAGGATCTCCGCCTTCGAAAACTGTTTCTCCAGTTGCGCGGCCTCGAATCCTTCGAGCCAACGCGACCACAACGTGCGCGGCCGTTGGTGAATCATGCGCACCGACTGTTCCGTGATCGTGCTCGCGCCACGCACCCCGCGCAGCGCCTTCATGTTCTGCCAGGCCGCGTGCCAACGCGCGAGCCAATCGACGCCACCGTGCTCAAAAAAGCGCTTGTCCTCTGCGACCACAAACGCCTGCTGAAGAAATTGTGGCATCTCGTGCAATTCTATGTAGTCGTGCACATTCCATCTGTTCTGGTAAGTAATATTCAGCGGCGTGCCGTTGCGATCCAGTATTTGCGGTTTGCGCACGTCGGCGCTCAGGAGCGTTGCCGGCAGGGGGCGCAGGTCGGACCAGGTTTTGGCCGCTAGGATCAACGTAGCCAGGGCAATGACCGCCAGTCCGGCGATAAGATTCTTGCTGAGCGTTTTTTGCATCCTGCTGACTCTGGATCCCGGATAAGCGCTCACGCGCTTTCCGGGATGATGGATGTGCCTTTTGCTCATTCCGCCAACTCCACAGCCAGCCGAGATGGCCCGGTCAACCCAAACACATCCGGGTCATACATCTCCTCGGCCTTGGCCGGCAACACCTCGAACTCGCCCGGCGCGATCACCTGCGCGGTGTAGGACAGGTGATAGTTGCCGGGCGGCAGATAGTCGGAGTAGAAGCGCGCCGCGTCATGGCGCAATTCCTGGTGATAGAAGCTCCAGCGCGTAGTGGCGAAGCCGTACCAGTCGTTGAAGCGGTACCACCGTGAGCCGCCGGCAGGCCTGAACGCGCCCTTGTCTGCGTCGACGATCGACGCTGTCGCGAGATCGCGGTTGACCGGTTCGAGCCCGCCCGGAACGGGATCGTCGACGACCACAAAGTTGCGCGCCGTGGGCAACGAGGCATACAGGTCCACACGCACGAGCTCGCCGCGTTCGAGCTGCATGGGCGCGGACAGCAGTTGCCAACGGCCATCGCGCTCGACACTGTATTCGCGGTGGATCTCGATACCCGCATTCGTCGGCTCCGCCCGCGGCTCTTTCGGTGAGTATGCCAGCCGCGCGCTGTAGTAGACTCTCCCGCTGCCCGCGCGCTCGATGTGTAGATCGGCGCGCTGCCCCGGATCGCCTTCGCGCACGGGTCGCGCCAGCGTTTGCGCGCTATCGCGCAAGTCATCGAACGAGGCTTGCCCCAGCGCTTCGCCACTCAACGACGCTACGATTTGCATGTCGGGCGCCTCAGTTTCGTACACGCGGCTGTATTCGATCAGCGCGTTCATGCAGAACATGTTCTCCTGCGTGTTCTCCCAGTGATCACGGTTGCCGCGCGTTTGTGTGATCGTGCGCACCAGCTTGAACGGCGCGTCCGCGACCAGTTGCGCGCCGGCATCGGTCTCGCCGTACGCGCTGAGCGCGCTCAGCACTGCGCAGTTCGAGCGCAGGGGCGATGCGAGAATACGTTGATACCGCGTGTCAAGCGCTTCGTTGAACACGAACTTGCCGCCCGACTGGTTGGCATGCGACAGGATCAGCTTCGCGACCTCCGCGCGAATGTCTTCGCTGCCCCGCGCAGCCAGCGACGCCTGCAAGTACAACGCTTTGCCGAACAGCGACATCTGCGGGACGTGCGCGTGGTAGCGTCTGACATCGTCGAGCGTGACCTTGCCGTGCGCCGCGAGGCCGGCCAGCGCCGCCGCCCGCACGGTCGAGGCCATGCCTTTGGAATAAAAGTCGGGCACGACGTCGCGGCGCAACAGCAGCGACAGGTATTCGTGCAAGCGCTGCTCGACATCGGCCGGCACCGTATGGCCCGCCGCGCGCAACCAGTTGAACGCCAGCGCGGTGTAGGCGCTCAGATACGGGCTGACGTAGTGGTCTGCCGGCACGTAATACACCATGCCACCGTTCGGCGCCTGATAATTCGCCGCCTGACCGAGCATGTCCGGCGGCAACGTATCGCTGCCCGGCCAACCGAAGGTGTCGGGCACATAGTCCTTGAGGTCGAGATAGTGCGAGGCCATGGTCCCGCGCGTCAGTTTTTGCTCCCAGCAACTGTAGGGATAGTCCTTCATGTACGTAAAGGCGCCTTCCGCGTTGCCGATGACCGACGGCGATACCACCACCCCCGCCTCGCCGGTGTCCGCACGCATGTCCTGCGGGAACGCGATGGTCTCCGTAACGGAATCGGCTGTGGTCGTGCCATAGGTGGCGCTGGTCTGCAACGCCTGACGCTTCAGCACGGGCACGGCGTGCGCCAGCGCGTCACGGTCGAGCTCGTCACCCGCGGTGGCCGTGAAACGGATCTTTCCATCAGCTGCGGCGGTGACCGGTAACCACACGAGCACGCGCTTGTACGGCGGCACGCTCACGGTTTGCTCGCGCTTTGGCGCCGACCCATCGGCGCCGGATCGAACCGCGCCTTCGGCGTTCAGGCTCACCGTGATTTCGCGCTCGGCGTCCGTGCGGTTCATCACGCTGAACCCGGCATGAAAACGATCGCCCTCGATCACCTGATTCGGCATCACAGGCCGCAGCTCGGTATCGCGGTTGACCTTGAACGTGCCCTCGCCCAGACCCATGCGGTCAGAC
>JBPCXK010000634.1:0-4062 GCA_051008635.1 Gammaproteobacteria bacterium | reverse complement strand
AGGATGAGCTGCTCGAACGGCTGGCCATACTGCCAGCGAAAACGGCCAGGGCGCGACAGCTGAACGTCGCCGGTAGAGCGCTGCAGGCTTTCGCCCTTGTCGTCGAATATTTCCTGCGAGAAACGCGCTTCCAGGCTTTGGAACTCGGCGAAGAACCGTTCCAGCGTAGATAACGAGCCCTCTGCGGCGAGCGGGGAGACGAAACCGGCCGCGAGAAAAAAAACAAAAACGCGCACGCGGTCGATGTGTCCGCGCTACAGCTCGGGAGGCGGCGGCGCCAACACCTCGCGCCCGCCGTTGGGTTGCAGCGGGCTGACGACTCCCGATTGCTCCATCTCCTCGATCATGCGCGCGGCGCGGTTATAGCCCACTTTCAGGCGGCGTTGCACATACGAGATGGAAGCCTTGCGCGACTCCGTCACCACGGCGACCGCCTGATCGTACAGGGGGTCGGTGCTATCGTCCATGTCGACCGGCTCCAGGCCGGGTATGGCATCGGCAGTGCCGCTTCGCGGCTCGGAAACAACTTCGTCGATGTACGTGGGTTCACCACTGGACTTGAGATACTTGACCACGTTGTGAACTTCCTGATCCCCAACAAATGCGCCGTGCACGCGCTCGGGCAAGGCCGTACCCGCCGGCAAATACAACATATCACCGTGACCAAGCAGCTGCTCGGCGCCCATCTGGTCGATGATGGTGCGCGAATCCACCTTGGAGGAAACCTGAAACGCGATGCGGCAAGGGATGTTCGCCTTGATCAAACCAGTAATTACGTCCACTGACGGACGTTGAGTGGCGAGCACGAGATGAATACCGGATGCGCGCGCCTTCTGCGCCAGGCGCGCAATAAACTCCTCGACCTTCTTGCCGACCACCATCATCATGTCGGCGAACTCGTCGACGACGAGGACGATGAAGGGCATGGGCTCCAAGGTCGGCGGCTCCACTTCATCCAGCACACTGCTGGGGTCGAAAAGTGGATCGGGAATCGGTTTCTTGTCGGCGATTGCCGCCTTTACTTTCTTGTTGAGTCCCGCGATGTTGCGCACGCCGAGCGCGGACATGACACGATAGCGCCGCTCCATCTCCGCCACACACCAGCGCAGCGCATTGGCCGCTTCTTTCATGTCGGTGACGACGGGCGTGAGCAAATGCGGTATGCCTTCGTAGACGCTAAGCTCCAGCATCTTCGGGTCGATCAGGATCATACGCACGTCGGCAGGTGTGCCCTTGTACAGCAGACTCAGCAGCATGGCGTTGATGGCGACTGACTTGCCTGCGCCGGTTGTTCCCGCGACCAGCAGATGCGGCATCTTGCTGAGATCGGCGATGACCGGATGTCCGCCGATGTCTTTGCCCAAGCCAAGCGTCAGCGCAGACGGCGATTGTTCGTAGGCCCTGGAGTGCAGAATCTCGCTCAGCGATACGATTTCGCGGTGTTCGTTGGGAATCTCCAGACCCACGACCGACTTACCGGGAATGACTTCGACAATGCGCACACTCACGACGGACAGCGATCGCGCCAGATCCTTGACCAGCGTGGCGATACGGCTGACCTTGACGCCCGCGGCCGGTTGCAGCTCGAAGCGCGTGATCACGGGCCCCGGATGCACCGCCACGACCTCGACCTCGATGCCGAAGTCACGCAACTTGAGCTCGACCTGACGCGACATCGCCTCCAGCGCGGCTTCGGAGTAGCCGAGATCTTCTTTCCGCGGTTCGTCGAGCGCAGCCAGCGGTGGCAATGCGGCGTTGCTATTGGTTTTGAACAGCGGTATTTGCCGCTCGCGATCGACACGGTCGCTGCGTGCGGGCTTGTTGATGACCGGCTCGATACGCGGCGGTTTGCGTTTTTCTAGCTTGACTTTTTCAGTATTGACCACTTCCTCGCGTTCGAGGCGCGCCGCGCGCGCGATGCGCCGCTCCTTGAGTTTGCTCATCGCATCCCGGCAACCCGCCACTGCGAGCAAGACGAGCCTGCCCGTGTTATCGACCAGCGACAGCCACGAAAAGCCGGTTGCCAGGGTCGTACCCGCCAAAAACAACGCCAGCAACAACAACGTCGTTCCGACGAGGTTAAACACTTCCATCAAACCACGACCCGTGATTTCACCCACGATGCCGCCAGCGTTGAGCGGCAACTCGCCACCGACGAAATGCAATGTGGCCAGGCCACAACCAGCCGTGAGCATCAATGCGAAGCCCGCCCAGCGCACGCCGAGAAAGCGATAACTCATACCGCCCTCGCCGTCCTGCCCGCGAAAGATCAACCAACCGCTGTAGGCGACCATTACCGGGGCCAGAAACGCGAGATAGCCAAACCCGTACAGAAACACGTCTGCAAACCAGGCGCCGACAACGCCACCGAGATTACCGATCTGGGCGCGCTCACCGGTGTGTGACCAGCCTGGATCCGCCGGGTCGTAGCTCAGCAACGCCAGCAACAGATAAAGGCCAATCGCGCACAGCATTACCAAAGCACCCTCACGCAGGCCGTGCACGATCTGAATGCTCACCGGTTTTACGTCGGGTCTTCTGTGGGTGGCTTGTGCCAAAGCTGATTCCTCTGTTAAGAACTCCCTGTAACGAGCTGATTATAATAAATATAATGCAGCACGCCTAACGGTAATTTGGACCCCAGAGGCCGTCTTGGCCCCTCTCGCGTCCGGCCGGCTATTATAGCGGCGCAGCTGATCGGAATTATGCCGTTGATCGGTTGTCATTATGTTTACCAAGATCAACGCGGTGCGTAACATTACGGCGCGTTGGCCGGCTGAGCGGCGCGCGACTGGGCAGATTTCCTGCCACCACACGGACCCCTAACGGAGTTTCAGTCCCGATGAGCAAGACCAAGCACTGCCGGCTGTTGATACTCGGATCCGGCCCGGCGGGTTACACGGCTGGTGTTTACGCGGCGCGCGCCAACCTGAGCCCGGTGATGATCACCGGCGTCGAGCAAGGCGGCCAGCTGATGACGACAACCGATGTCGACAACTGGCCGGGCGATGTGGAAGGCTTGCAGGGCCCGGACCTGATGGAGCGCATGCTCAAGCACGTGGAGCGCTACGACGTCGATGTGATACACGATCACATCCACACCGCCGCAATGAGCGACAAACCGCTCACGCTCATCGGCGACTCCGGCACGTACACCTGCGACGCTGTGATCATCGCGACCGGCGCGACCGCCATGTACCTCGGGTTGGAATCCGAAGAAACCTACAAGGGCCGCGGCGTTTCCGCTTGCGCGACCTGTGACGGTTTTTTCTATCGCGGCGAGAAAGTCGCCGTCATAGGGGGCGGCAATACCGCAGTGGAAGAGGCCCTGTACCTTGCCAACATCGCTTCGCAAGTCACGCTCGTGCACCGCCGTGCCGCCCTGCGCGCCGAGAAGATATTGCAGAACCAGCTGCTCGACAAGGCTGAAACCGGCAATGTCACCATCGAATGGGATCACGTGCTCGAAGAAGTGCTCGGCGACGACAGCGGCGTTACGGGCATGCGCATCAAACACACGAAAAACGGCGGCGAAAAGAATATCGATCTCAAAGGCGTGTTCATCGCGATCGGTCATCGGCCCAACACGGATATATTCAAGGGCCAACTCGACATGACCAACGGTTATCTTCACGTTAAAAGCGGCGCACAGGGCGATGCCACCGCGACCAGCGTGCCCGGCGTGTTCGCGGCCGGCGACGTGATGGATCATGTCTACCGGCAAGCGGTGACATCGGCGGGTACCGGTTGCATGGCGGCGCTGGACGCGGAGAAATATCTGGAACAGCTCGAGCAGTAATCCCACGCAACAAGAGGCTTCGATTTGTGGGAGCGGCTTGAAGAGGGTGTCGCAAAACGGTCTTGTACGGTAATGTCGTTGACTTTTGCGACACCCCCTTTCAGGGTATCGTTGTACTCAATCGAGGACGTAGGTTGGCGCTGAGCGCAGCGAAGCCCAACGGGCCGTTGCCTGTTGGTTGCCACCGCTCGTTGGGGTTCGTTTGCACTCCACCCCACCCCCAAAAAACGACCCACGCCAATGGAAAATGCGAGCCGCCCACC
>JBPCXK010000633.1:0-5143 GCA_051008635.1 Gammaproteobacteria bacterium | reverse complement strand
GGTCTTTTCCACAAACTTGTCGCCCGCGCCGATGAGCGCGCGGATAGCGGTCGGCGCGGTATAGAAAAGATTCACGTTGTGCTTGTCACACACCTGCCAGAAGCGGCTGGCGTCGGGGTAAACCGGCACGCCTTCGAACATGACGTTGGTCGCTCCATTGGAGAACGGCGCATAAACGATATAAGAGTGGCCGGTTACCCAGCCGATATCCGCGCCGCACCAGTACACATCGCCATCCTGATAGTCGAAGACATATTTGAACGTCATGGTGACGTAGAGCATGTAACCACCGGTGGTATGCACCACGCCCTTGGGCGTGCCAGTGGAGCCTGATGTGTACAGGATGTACAAGGGATCTTCGGCGTCCATTTCTTCTGCAGGGCAGTCGGCGGAGGCTTCGGCAACGGCGTCGTGAAACCAGATGTCGCGGCCGTCCTTCCAGGGCACGTCGTTGCCCGTGCGTCGTACTACCACACAGCTGTGTACATTCGGGCAGGATTCGAGGGCCTCGTGTGCGTTTTGCTTCAGCGGCACGGCCTTGCCGCCACGCGGACCTTCATCGGCGGTGATGACGATCTGGCAATCGGAGTCCAGTATGCGATCGCGCAGCGCGCCTGGCGAGAAGCCACCAAAGACGATGGAGTGGATTGCGCCGATGCGCGCGCAGGCCAATGCCGCCATCGCGGCCTCCGGGACCATAGGCATGTACACGCACACGCGATCGCCTTTTTTAACGCCGCGGGATTTAAGCGCATTGGCGAGTTTGCACACCTGCTCGTGCAGCTCACGATACGTGTACTTTTTATCCAGCGACGGGTCGTCGCCCTCCCAGATGAGGGCCACCTGATCGCCGCGGGTGTCGAGGTGCCGGTCGAGACAGTTGTAGCAGGCGTTGAGTTTCCCGCCCTCGAACCACCTGATGTCGGCGTCACCAAAGTTCCAATCGCTAACCTTGTCCCATTTCTTGAACCAGTGCAGAAACCTGTCCGCCTGCTCGGCCCAGAACCCCTCCGGATCGCTGATCGAGCGTGCGTACATGGTTTCGTACGTGGCCTCGTCGATATTGGCCTTGGCCGCGAAACCCGGATCGACGTCGTAGACTTTCACCTCGCTCATGGCGGCTCCTTGACTTTTTATGAATTGCTGGACGGCAAAGTAGCATAACAAGCTGCCTTCGCGGATATCAACTCGGGAATTGCGGCTGCGGCTTGGGCTTCGCTGCGCTCAGCACCAAACTATGCCTGCATTCGAGTTTAACGACGCCCCTGAAGCCCCACAGTCACAGGATATCGCGAATGTCCTGATGCCGCCGCGAGATGTAGATCTTCATCGCCAGCTCTGCTTCGTCTGCGTCGTGGCGGTCGAGCGCGTCCACCACACTCATGGTCATTTCTTCATGCGCCTCGGCGATCGGGTGCCAGCTCCCCGTCTTGTTGGAAATGAAAAACCACAGGCGCAGATGCAGGTTAAAGATTCGCGGGATGACCTCGGCGAGAAAGATATTCTGCGCGGCAGATGCGAGCACGTCGTAAAAGCGCCGGTCGAGCGCAACGTAGTGGTCGACGTCGTCGTCCCGGGTTGCCTGCACGAGCCCCTTGTGCAGCGCTGCGAGCTCGCGAATCTCGTCGTCCGATGCCCGTGTGGCCGCCAGCCGCGCCGCGTAGCCGTCTATCAGGGTTCTGAACTCATAGATATGCTGCACGCTGGTCGCGCTGATTTCTGAGACAAACATGCCGCGGTTCGGCATGTGCTGAGCGAGGTCCTCGCCTGCCAGGCGTTGCAACGCCTCGCGCACCGGCGTGCGGCCGATGTCGAGTTGTTCGACCAATATCTTTTCCGCCAGCACCGAGCCGGGCGCCAGCTCCAGGCGCGTGATCTTGCGCACGAGGATTTGATACGCCTTTTCCGCCAGCGAGCGCGGTTCGGTTTCTGCGGGGAGGAGGGCGGTGTCGGTCATCGTAAGAATCTAACGCAAAGACGCACAGGCGCAGAGATTCGAATGAGAGTGCTTTGGCGGCATTTACAGACTGCTTACCGTTTCGAATGAATGTCGTCGTGTTGCCAAGCAGGAATCAGCGCTTGGTTACGTGTTTCCCTCTGCGTCTCTGCGTCTCTGCGTTCATTTCTTCTCTTGCGCGAACGCAAACTGATGATCGATCGCATGGCGATCCATGTCGCGGCCAATGAACACAAGGTTCTCGTTGTTGCGCTTTTCGCTCGGCGTGATCTCGAGTTGCCCCATCGTGTATTGCAGCAGACAAGGCTCGCCGTCGATGTGCATGAATCCCTTCGCGCGCCACACGTTGTCTGGCAACCGTGCAAAGAATGCCTCGACACTCGCGCGGTTCGGGTTGCCGCCCGCCGCCAGCACGAACGACTCCGCGATATCGTGTGCGTGGTTGTGGTCATGATCGAGTTCATGATCATGCTCGCCTGTGTGGACGGTTTTGCCGGCGGTCGCCTCGCCGATCACGGCGCTCAGATCACCGTTGAGCAACAAAGCTGTGTCGACATCGCACTGTTCGGCGAACAACACGGTCGCTTCGTCATTGATATCTTCGATTTCTGCGCGTACGCTTTCGAGCTCTTCGGCGGTGGCCATGTCCACCTTGTTCAAGATCACGATGTCCGCGTATTCGATCTGGTCTTCATAGAATTCGCCGAGCATCGGGCGAATCCTGTTGAATGTGGGCGCGTCGACCACCGTGACCAGCGGGCCGTAGTCGATGTCGGTCTTCATGGAAGAGTCCGCCAGCGAATCGAGTAGCTCGGCAGGCGCGGCCACACCCGTGGCTTCCACGATGATGCGCTCGGCGCCGGCTTTCTCCCGCAGTTCCTCCACCGCCAGCATCAGCGAGCCCTTGAGCGTGCAACACAGGCAGCCGGAATTGATTTCCACCATGTCGACGTTGTTGCCCTTGAGGATGTCGCCGTCGATGCCGACATCGCCGAACTCGTTGACGATGACTGCGGTGCGCATGTCGTCGCCTCGCTCCGAGAGCAGATGGCGCGCGAGCGTGGTCTTGCCGGAGCCGAGAAAACCGAACAGCAGGTTGACGCGCATGTTTAGGCGCCCCCGGCGCCGGCGTTGGTGGGTTTTCTTGTGCTTTTAGGCGTGAACACCTCGCCGGAGAACTCCATGCCGTCGACGAAGATATCCTGAAAGTCCGGGCGCGCGGCGAGCGCGACATGTTCGATCTGCTGCGCAAGCTCGAAGGCGCGCAAGCGTTCAGTCTCCGACAACAGCGCCATCTGCGCACCCATGGACGCGGCGTTGCCGACATAGCTGATCTTGTCGAGCGCCAGTGGCGGCAGCAGGCGGATCTTGACGGCGCTGGCGGTGCTGATGTAGTTGCCGAAGCCGCCGCACAGCATGAGCTCGGCAAGCTGCCCGTCGCTCACGTCCATGACTTTCTGTAACAAGACGATGCCGGAATAGATCGCGCTCTTGGCGAGTTGAATCTGGCGCACGTCCCCCTGGGTGATGGTGATGTCTTCGTCCTTACCAGCGTCTTCTTGCCATTCGAGAACGAACTCGCAGCCGTGTGCGCCATCGATCAGGCGGGCCTGCATGGCGTGCGGCAGGGCCTCGCGATCGCGTTTGCGAAGACGTCCCCTGGCATCCATGACTTTGGCGTCGATCATCTTGGCGCAGGCGTCGATCAGGCCCGAGCCGCAGATGCCGATGGCGGGCGCGCTGCCGATGACATGGCAATGGACCTCGCTGTTTATGTCCACTTTTTCGATCGCACCCATGGCGCCGCGCATGCCGTGGCGTATCTGCGCGCCTTCGAGCGCGGGTCCGGCCGGTGCGGAGCAGGCCATGAGTTTGTATTTCGATCCCATGACCACCTCGCCGTTGGTGCCGATATCGACCAGCGCGCGAATCTCCTCGCTCTCGTAGATGCGCGTTGCCAGCACGCAGGCCATGGTATCGGCGCCGACAAACCCCGCCACGATGGGCAGCAGACACACTTGCGCGCGTGGGGTCGTCTTGAGCGGCAGCTCGCTCGCCGGATAGACCAGCAGGTCGCGCACCGCAGGGGCGTACGGCGCGAGACCGACGTACGTCACGTCTACGCCAAGAAAGATATGGTGCATACATGTGTTGCCGACGACAACGACTTTGTAAATGTTCGCAGGCGAGATGCCGGCCTCGGCACCCGCTTGCATGATGAAGTCGTTGAGCGCAATCAGCAGCTTGCCGCGCAGTTGAGAAAGCTTCTTTTCGTCGAACTGCGCATAGGCGATACGCGACATTAAATCGCCGCCGTACACGGCTTGCGGATTCACGCCGCCAACCGCGGCGAGCTGCTCGCCGGTGTGGAGGTCGATCAGGTTACCGACGATGCTGGTCGTGCCGATATCGAACGCCATGCCGTAGGCGTGTGTCGAGGTGTCGCCGACTTCGACGTCGATGATGCGCTCGTTGAACGTTGTTACCGTGAGCTCGCCTTTTTGTTTACGCAACGCGCTCGGAATTTTGCGCAGCACATCCAGCGCCACGTTGCGGTCTGTGCCTTGCGGCAGCCTGGCGAGAATTTCTTCGAGATCGGAGGTCTGATGATGCTCCTCGGTCGGCGCTTTGGCGGTAACAACGTGCTTTGTCACACCGGAATCGAGGCTCAGCCGGTCATCGACACCGCTATCGCCGGCGAGAATCTGGTGGCCGACCTCCGCCTTGGGCGGCATCGGCATCACCTTGCTGTCGGTGATGACTTTGGTCTGGCAGGCGAGGCGAAAGCGTTCGTGAACTTCCTCCGCGCCGAGCTGAATAGTGTCTTGCACGGTTGGCGGCGGCACATCGCCCTGAAGAATCTTCACCCGGCAACTGCGGCAGCGCCCGCGCGAGCCGCAGGTGGCGTCGATTTCAATCCCGACTTTCTGCGCTGCTTCCAGAATCGAAACGCCGGGCGCGACGTTGGCGGCTCGCTTCTTGCCGTCAGCCGCGTTGTCGACGAATGTGACTGTTGCCGTGTCGGTCATGTGTTCAAGCGATCTCTTGCCGGGCGGCTTTTGTGGGAGCGGCTTCAGAGGATGTCGTTAAACTCAATCGAGGCCGTAGGTTGGCGCTGAGCGATAGCGAAGCCCAACGTGCAGCAGCTTCTACAGGCACTTGCCCGTTGGGCTTCGCTGTGCTCAG
>JBPCXK010000632.1:0-2563 GCA_051008635.1 Gammaproteobacteria bacterium | reverse complement strand
GGCGAGGCTTCACGGCGGCTCGAAATCCAAATCCCCCCCTGACGACGACTGAGCGCATTCGCGCGCCCGCATTCCCGGCGCATCGGGCACGCATCCTCCGCCTTTTGAGAACCCATTCGCAACACGTTTGGTTGCAATGCAACATATTGCAGCGCAGTATGTCCTATTATCTCCAGCGAACAAGGAATCAGTGATGAGCAAAAACAGGGATCGAAAACTCGCGGTGGTAACCGGAGGCATCGGCGGGATCGGCACGGCCATCTGCCACGAGCTGGCGCGACACGGCCGGCAAGTCGTCGCGGGGTACGTGCCCGCCGAAGACGAGCTGGCCCGGCAATGGAAGCAGGACCAGGCAAGTGAAGATCTGGATTTCGGCATCGCTGCAGGCGACGTATCGTCATTCGAGTCCAGCAAACGGATGATTGCGGATATCGAGGAACGCTTTGGTCAGATCGATATCCTGGTCAACTGCGCCGGCATAACCCGCGACAAAACGCTGCGCAAGATGGAGCCCGAGCAGTGGGAGGCCGTCATTCGCACCAACCTCGACAGCGCTTTCAACGTCACGCGCCACGTTATCGACGGCATGGCCACGCGGGGTTTCGGGCGGATCGTGAATATCTCTTCTGTCAACGGCCAGAAGGGCCAGTTCGGGCAAACCAACTATTCGGCTGCCAAGGCCGGCATCCATGGCTTTACCAAAGCGCTTGCGTATGAGGTGGCAAACAGCGGAGTAACCGTCAACAGCGTGTCGCCAGGCTATATCGACACACGCATGACCAGGGCCATGCCAGCCGAGGTGCGTGATGCCATCATCGCCACCATTCCTGTGGGCAGAGTCGGCCGACCAGCGGATGTGGCCCAGGCGGTCAGATTTCTCACCGCAGACGAAAACACCTACATCACCGGGATTAACCTGCCAGTGAATGGCGGTTTGTACATGTCCTGAGCGCGCCCGCGACCGCGGCAGCGGTCGGCGCCAGGGTATTGGCAGGTATCGCCAGCGGTCTCATATTGCACTGCAATATATTGCAGTGCATAACGACATTCTGACTGCGCAACAACCTGCTTAAGGTGCTAGCCCGCATAACTCACCGCGGGGCGAGACATGCGGGCTGGTGGAACCACTTGGCCCCAGGGCGCAGGTTTGTTACTTTTAGTAACAAAAATACGCGGTCCAGCTACTGATGCGCCAAATTCGCGAAACCGGCCGGCAAGTCGACAGGGTCATCCTTCTCTTTCTGTTCGCCTTGTTCCTGTTCGTGTCGCCCCTTATAGGCTGGTGGGCGTCAGACGACAGTACCTGGTACCTGGTGTACCTGCTGTGGCTGGTGCTGATCGTGCTCGGCGTGCTGGTACAGCGCGGACGCCCGAGCGATGACTTTTGATCTTCCCGTCCTTTTCCTGGTCACGGTCGCCTACCTGCTGCTGCTGTTTCTGATCGCGTACGCGGCGGATCACAACTGGATTCCCTCACGCGTAGCGCGCCACCCGGCCACATACGTCTTGTCGCTCGGGGTTTACGCCACGTCCTGGACCTACTACGGCAGTGTCGGCTTTGCCCAGGCACAGGGTTACAACTTCCTGGCCATCTATCTGGGCGTAACACTCGCGTTCTTGCTGGCGCCCGTGCTGTTGATGCCACTGTTGCGTCTCGTGCGCGACCATCAATTGACGTCGGTAGCAGACCTGTTCGCGTTTCGCTTTCGCAGTCAGGCCGCTGGTGTGTTCGTTACGCTATTCATGCTGGCGGGAACCTTGCCGTACATCGCCTTGCAGATTCGCGCCGTGACCGAGTCGTTGCGTATCCTGACCCAGGAAGCGACGCCTCAGGCGGTGGCGCTCGTCTACTGCGTGACCCTGACGTTGTTCGCCATTCTGTTCGGGGCGCGCCATATCTCGCCGCGTGGCAAGCATGAAGGCCTGGTGGTCGCCATTGCGTTCGAGTCGCTGGTAAAGCTGATAGCGCTTCTGGGTGTCGGCTTGTTCGCAGTATTCGGTGTGTTCGGGGGAGTCCACGGGATGAACGATTGGCTTGTCCAGCACCCTGAAGCGATGACGACACTCTATCAGCCCGTGCGAGAAGGCCCGTGGATCACATTGCTGCTGCTCGCGTTTGCTGCAGCGTTTCTGCTTCCGCGCCAGTTTCACATGACCTTTACGGAGAACCAGCACCCGCGAGCGCTACTATCGGCGAGCTGGGCTTTCCCGCTGTTTTTGCTTCTTCTGAATCTTCCTATCCCCGTCATTCTGTGGGCTGGTAGCGCGAGCGGCGTGGCTATCGATCCAGATTACTACGTCCTGGGCATCACGTTGGCGAGCGGCTCGCAGCTGCTGCCCGTTTTTGCCTTCATCGGTGGTATCTCGGCGGCCAGCGCCATGATGATCGTGACGTCTCTGGCGCTTGCGGCAATGTGCCTTAACCACTTGTTGCTGCCAGCGAGCTACCGAGACCCCTACGTCGACCTGTATCGCTGGGTGCTGTGGGGGCGCCGCACGCTCATCGCGCTGATCATCATGGCGGGTTACGGGTTCTACCGGCTCCTGGAACACAACGGAGGCC
>JBPCXK010000631.1:0-3921 GCA_051008635.1 Gammaproteobacteria bacterium | reverse complement strand
TGCTGCGAGAGACCGCCGAGCCCTATGCGCTGCCCGGCGTACTCAGCATCGATGGCGCGTCCGGCACCGCAATACAACCGATCACGCTGCGCGCCGCACCGGGTGAGACGCCGCACATCAAAGGTCCAGGAGGAGCCTGGAGTCAGATCCGGTTTCGCAATTGCAGGCACTGGGTCGTCGACGGTCTGGAGATCTCCAACATCTCACGCTCTTTCCGGATCGACAACTCGTCGGAAATCACTATTCACAACATGCACATGCATGATTCGGTGCAGGCCCATATTTCGATCGTAGGGGGTTCGCACGACATCCTCGTCGAGAACAACACGATCGAAAACGGCGGATTCATCCCCGATGATTCTGGAAAATATCACAACGGCGAGGGTCTTTACCTCGGGCACAACGCCGGCGGAGATCTGATCTTTGATGTCGTCATTCGGGGCAACACGATTTCCCGCATGCAGGCCGATTGCATTGATCTGAAACCCGATGTTCATGACGTCGTCATAGAAGGCAACACCTTTGAAGGTTGCATGTTGAACGAACGTTGCATGGCATCCAACAACTGGGTGACCTGCTTTGGAAACGAAGGGATCAGCGTTCGAGAGACCGTCGAGTACAGGCAGAATCCGAACCATCTAATCCGCAACAAGGTATTCAAGAACCAGTCTTCCGACGTCGGCGGCGGCGTGGTCATCTCGTTGTTGAGCGGGGCAGACGTGTACAACAACATCGTCTACGGCGTGAGTAGCGATGAAATCGCAATCAAAATAGGCCCGCAAAACCCCCATCGGACGCGCGTCATCCACAATACGTTGGACATTCCCCCTGCGCGGGCCGTTGTCAACGCATCGCGGGGGGATGTGCGCAACAACATCGGTCCCAACGAACCTGGCAACTTGCCGGCGAGCGCTGCTGCGTTCGCAAACGCCAGTTCGGGCGACTATCACCTCGCGTCGGCTCTGCCCGGCACTACAGTCCAGGACGAATTCGGTCGAGATTTCGCGGGGCGGGAGAGGGGCGTCGATGGCGTCTGGGACCTGGGTGCTTTCGAATTCGAGGCGAAGTAGCCGCTGCATGGGCGATTGGCCCCGCGATGGCGAGACACGTTCCCACCAGGCGCTGGCAACTCACGCACTGCAACTACGAATCGAGCGCTTTTCCACCGATGCTCGGGGTAGTGGCACCGCCGTTGCGCAATCCCTCGCTCCGGGCCCAGGGTGTACAATTACTTTAGTGCTGTCTTCGTATGTGCTTTTGGTGCGATCCAATTGCCGCTCTTGCCGGCCGCCGTTACCGAGACGCCTCTTGCGCTGCCGTGACGCGAAGGTTTGCCGGGGCACCCGGAGCGCTATCGTTACCCAATCTCATCGTCAATGGATGAGGGTGTTTCAATTCCGCATATCCAGGTTTGGCCACGAACAAATAGTCTCGGTTCTCTCGAACGTCAGAGCTACTGCTCGCGATTTTCCCAATACAGCAACCGCCAAGCTCATACGTATTGTCCCAGAAATGCCACGGAACAGACCCTTCCGCGCCATTCACTGAACCCCGTCCCACTTGCTGAAAGCACGGATAGCCACTCGCACACGGACCGTTTCGGACCATTTTCCAGGCTGCGTTGTAGCCTGCCCGGGAAGCATCGCCGGCGATGCCGATAGTGTTCTTAGTGGCAACTCCGGTCCCTCCGCGAATATGCAGAACGTAGTCAGTTACACTATCCACGCGCACGGTGTTGTGATTGAACTCTACCTGAAGCGTCGAGGTCGGTGCCGAGTCGGGCCCATGCAACACGGCGACCCAATTGTTTAGCGTGCAATATCGCATGAGCCAGCGCACGCCATTGTAGGCGGAATCAATAGCCGGCTTCCCGGCGACCGTGCGCGCTGTCCGGTTGAATGTCGAGTCTTCAACGACAATCGTCTTGTCAGTTCCGAAGGAATGTGCAGTGGTCCAGCTATTGGAATCATTGCCAAACCACAGGTAGATGCCATTGTGCGCGGCGCCGGTACTCTCGAACCAGCAATTATCTACGAGTCCGTATGGTCCAATGCCACCTGCGGCCGAGTTCGGGCGTCCCACGACCAGAGCCCTGACTGCCATGTTGACAAATCGTACACGGTCGACGCGCCATGATGGGCGATCGCTCCACCCGTGAATCCGGATGCCAGCAAACGGAGCCGTCGAATTAGTGAGGATGAAGTTGGTCACCCGCACGAGCTTTCCATTCGTTGCGGTCACCGAAAACGCCTCATGACCCCCACTCATGTTGATCGTTGGGCGTGTATCCGATGAGCAAGCGCCGCGCTCGACCGCGGTGCAATTGCCAGCACCCTCAATGGTCAGTGTTCGTCCAGTGTTTACATTTAATGCACTGGCCCAGTCGTACGTTGTGCCTGGCGATCCAACGACCAGCACCCAGTCATCTTGCCCCTTACTGTGAATGTATTGCAGTGCCGCGTTCGTGTCTTGGTACGAGCCGTCGCTAACGGCCCGCCTGCTATCGTCATCTTTCGTATATGCAGTTGCCATACCGGGAAGCAACAAACACAATGCCGTCACAATGAGATTCGCTATTCGCATGTGGTCAACGTCCACATCAACAACTTCCACATGAAACAAGACACCTTGAATACTCTCAAATTGGCCGAATCAACTCTCGGCGCGATGCGCATATCAGTCTGCGCAATGCATACAATCCAATCACCGGAAGCCCTTCGGTTTTGAGCGCCAGTTGTCGTGCGATTGTGACATTTGATCGCGATATGCGGTAGCGAGACCCGACTCCGATCTCCAACTGTTTCTAATGCACAATGGTACATGACAAAGACCGCGAAACCGGACGCACGGCATACAATCAAGGCAATTGATTTCCGCAACCAACGGAAGGAGCGCGAGCACCTCTCCCGCTACCCTCACGCCTTCTCCGGCGGCCAACGGCAGCGGATCTGCATCGCGCGAGTGCTCGGCCTGAATCCCGAGCTCATCATCGCCGACGAGTCGGTGGCGGCGCTGGACGTCACGATAAAGGCCCAGGCTATCAACCTGTAGATGGATCTGCAGTCGCAGTCTGGGATATCCCACCTGTTCACATCGCACGCCTGGCGGCGGCCTCCAGGGAAGCGGCTCGCTGCCGTTCGGACAAGTAAAGCATTCCCAAAATGGCGGGGGAGCGAAGAAACACAGAAACTCTTGCCTAAAGGAGGCTCCGGTTGAATCGTTGAATCAACGCCACTCGTTTGCCCCTGTTCTCGTACACCCTACTCGGGCTTGCCGTTGTTCGGAGAATGAGGCTCGAACGGCGATGTATTATTGATGTTTCTCTTGAAAGTCACGCCAGGCAATTCATCGGCGAACTGTCGTTGCTTCCGAACACATACTCGCCCCGTTTCGTTGAGGCGCGGGTACTATCGAGCCTTGCGACCTCCGTACGTCACTGGGCATTCGATGAATATCCGCGCTGCATTAGTCATCTTGTTCGCCTGCATTGGGCAACCGATCAGCGTGCAGGCCATCGACATTCCCTCCGGCTTCGAGAACGTCGAGCTCTTTGACGGCATCGCGTCACCGGCCACCTTCAAGTTCGCGCCCGACGGTCGGCTGTTCTTCGGCGAGCGGATCAACGGCCGGCTGCGTGTCGCCAGGTTCAACGCCGCTGCGGGCACCTGGCAAGCCAATAACCGGCCGTTCTACACCTTTGACGTTCCGAAGAACGGCGCGGGGGTGCCTACCGCGCATCGCTCCTCCGGACTGCGGGACATCGAGTTCGATCCAGATTTCGCCTCGAACGGCTATGTTTACGTCTTCTATATGAACAACGATCCGCGCCACAACCGCGTGGTGCGCATTCGGGCAAACCCTGCCGATCCAGACGTCGCCGTGGCCGGCAGCGAAGAGCTGTTGATCGAGCTACCGTTCAAT
>JBPCXK010000630.1:0-3390 GCA_051008635.1 Gammaproteobacteria bacterium | reverse complement strand
GCCACATCGGAGTAAAGTTGCCCTGCCTCCTCAGCGATAAACACGATGGGCACGAACACCAGTACGGTGGTCAGCGTCGACGCGAGAACGGCGGGCCAAACTTTGCGCACACCGTCAACCGCAGCCTTTACACGATCCATGCCCTTGCGCCAGGAAAGCTCAATGCTTTCCAGCACCACGATACTGTTGTCCAACGTCATGCCGATGGCGAACGCCACACCGGCTAGCGAAATAACATTAACCGTGCGTCCCGCCAGGGCCAAACCAACGAAGGCGGCGATGGTGCAGATAGGTATGCCCATGACGCCGATAAGCGTCGCCTTGGCAGTTCGCAGAAACAAAAACATAACGATGCTGGCTAACACCGCCCCGATCAACAGATTGGTCCACACATTGTAGATCGAGGCTTCCACATAGCCCACGTCATCGGCTATCAAGAGCATCTGCATGCCGGCGGAGTTGAGTATCTCGTCGTTGATGGCGTCGACTTCCGGCATCATCGCTCGCTTGATGTCGATCACGTTGGAGCCGGCTTGACGCCGTACCGACATGCCAATCGCAGCGCTGCCATTGGTATACGAATAGCGGTTGATTTCCATATGGCCAAGACGGATCTCCGCGACCTCGCCAAGGCGAGTCAGTGCATCGCCGCTGTGATCGATGATCACGCTTTTCAGATCCTCGATATCGCGAAACCGGCCAATGGTGCGCAGCAGGTACCGCCGCTTGCCGGATTCGATCTCACCACCGGAAATATCCCGATTACGTTGCTGGATGGCGCGCCGGACCTGCGCCACCGTGAGATTGCGCTCGGCGAGCCGGACGGGATCGACAAGTATCTGTATCTGCCTTTCGGCGCCGCCGTAGACGCTGACCTCCGACACGCCGGGCACCGTTTCCATGCGCGCCGCCACATGGTCGCGAACGAAATCCTGCATGGAAACCATGTCCAAGTTGCGCGGATTGCCTGGCAAGGGCAACACCCGGAAATACATAAAGGAGTTGGCGGAAAAGGACGTTGCGTATATCCGCGGTTCATCCACGTTATTGGGGTAAGAGGCCACGCGGCTCAGTGCGTTGACCACATCTATCAGCGTATCGTCGAGGTCGATGCCAAAGGGGAATTCCAGTTCGATCTCGGCGCGCCCAAATGAAGCGGAGGATACGATACGCTGTAGGCCAGGCACGCTGCGCAGGTGTTCCTCCTGTTCGACCAGAATCTCCTTCTCCACGTCTTGTGGGGTTGCGCCAGGCCAGCTGGTGCGAATAGAGATAGTGCGTACCTCGAGATCGGGAATCATCTGCACCGGAATCTTCGTGGCGGACACGATTCCCAGCACGGTCACGATGAGTGTGCCCACGGCGATCAAAATGCCGTGTTTAACCATGGCTTCGAACATGACCTTTATCCCAGCCGCCCGCTATTCGGCGGGTTTGATGGTGACACGCTGTTTGTCGCGCAACGTCTCATTGCCTTGCACCACAACGAGCGTATCGGGAGACAAGCCGCTCGTGATGGCAACGTTGCCGTTAATGCTTGCGCCGATTTCGACCGGGCGCTCTGATGCCGTGGCTTGTTCATCTTCCTGATCGACCACCCACACGGTAACACGACCATCCGGGTACCTTATCAGTGCATCGCGAGGGACCACGACACCCTGGGTTTCAGTATTCAGTCGCAGGACTGCGCTGGCCGACATTCCGGGCGCCAGCTTGACTATGGTATCGTCAGGCGCCGTGCGGAGCAGAAAGGTGCGGGTAGTGGGATCCACCGCCGGAATGATCGTCTCGATCGTGCACTCGAACGTCCGTTCGGGCAGTGCATCCAGCGTGATGCGGATCTCCGAAGTCTCATCCAACTTGTTGTAAACGGATTGAGGCGCCCGAAAGTCGATACGTAGCCCCGTCGATGCGATCAGCTCGACAACGGGCGTGCCCGGTTGAATCCATTCCCCTTGCTCGACCAGCTTGCGACTGATGACGCCGGCGAAAGGGGCACTCAGTTTATGGCGCCGAACCTGTGCCGCCTGTCGTTCCTGCTCCGCTCGGGAACGTTTAACGCCGGCGGTGTCAATACGCACTTCCGCGGCCAACGACTCGATCTCGTTGGCCGACACGCTGTGGCGTTCGGCCAACGCCCTGGCGTTGGCCAGGCGCCGTTTGGCATCCTTCAGTTCCTGGATGGCCTGTTCCGTTACGGCGCGAGTCGCTGCCAGTGACAGCGCGTCCAGCTCCGGATTCAGCTGCAGAATCTCGTCACCGGCCTGCACCTGATCGCCAATCTCGACCGCCATGGTTTCAACGATACCGCTCACCTCGGTCGACAGTTTGGCGATTCGCGGAGATACAACGGACCCTGTCAAACGCACCTCTTCGATCAGGGCGACCTGTTCGGCTACGCTCACCATGACCATCGGCCCGCGCGGTTGTGCAACGGCCGGGGCGCAGAAAAGCGTGGCTAATACTAAGAAGCATATAGAGCCGACAACATACGCTTGGCGCGAGGTTTGTTGTGACATATCCACAGAGCCGTGACCGACGAACAGTGATTGGATTCCAAGCAAAATAAACCTGTCCATGGCGAATTCCAATTCTTCCAACAAAATCGACCTCGCTTCATAGGCTTGCCGGCCATTTATCTCCGACCCGGTGTCGACGATAAGGGGCCTCTTCCTGGCTAACCTTCCTCGGCCACACGAAAGACACTATGTGGAGCGCCGACCTGTGTGGTGCGAAATACTGCTTGAGCGGCTACCGCTAGCTCGTACAGGACTTCGACAGTAGGGCCGCCAGAGATGGTGACTAAGGCGAGTGTCTGGATGAGCATCTGATTCTTGGTCAGATGCTCGCTCGAATTCGTAAGGCTTTGAATTAGGGGGAGTTCTCGAAATCGTAGAATTTCGGAAGCGACGACCGTGGTTCCACCTGGGTATCCCGGCGACGTCTTTAACTTATTGATTGTAAAGACATTTCGTGCTTGGTGGGCCGTGCAGGAATCGAACCTGCGACCACCTGATTAAAAGTCACACCTGCCGAACCAGTAGTTCAATAAAATCAGCATGTTGCGGCGCCCGCCGGGAGCCTCAATGAGTCTAAGCGACTGTAAAGAGAGCATCGCAGTGCAGCAAATTCGCACAAAATCCGGCACAGCTCATGGACTCGCACCCGGAAGGACATTTGTCCCGCTCAATGCGTCGCGCACCAACCCCATAAACATTGCGCTCGGGCGCCCGACCGGCCGCTTCGTGGAGGCAATCTGGGGAGATTGGGAATAGAAAAATCGGCCTAAAACGGCCTGAGAACTCAGTTCCAATCTGCCTACAATGGGTGTGTGAAACCAAGCATGATGGCGAGACGAACCTGCCAGGACGCGGCCGGGATGCGCGCCTG
>JBPCXK010000629.1:0-19941 GCA_051008635.1 Gammaproteobacteria bacterium | reverse complement strand
CCCACCGCCACCGCTTGCAGTTGCGCTACTGCTGATTTGCGAGCGTTGTTCGTCGCCGGTGATCTCGCCGGGATCCCTGGTATCGGCGACCGATATCTCATTCGCCTCGATCCGCGTGATGCCGCCGTCCGTTCCTCCATTGGTGTCCGATGTAATCTTTCCTCCGTTGGACACCGTGACGGAATTTGCTGCAGCGATTGTTATTAAATGGGCGTCCGTAAAATCACCTTCGTCACCAAGCGTGTTTGCATCGATTACTGCACCGTTGTCGACAGTCAAGTCGTCTACTCGTATATCAATCTCGCCCGGATCCGAACCGATGCTGGAAACGCTGATGACCGAGTTGTCAAGGACGAACTTTCCACCTCGCACGAAGAGCGACCCACCGGTAGCCGCTTCGTCGGGCTGCTCGCCGGAAACAGCGTCTACGAAGCTGGAATCACGAATATCGATGAATCCGAGTTGTTGACCCTCACTCGTTTCTATGCCTTCGGCCGTCAATCTCACGTCACCGGGCGAACTGACGCTTGCAATATTGATCCGTCCATCGTCGGCAATGAGTTCCGCTCCTCTGCGCTGCTGCGCACCGGCGGGCGTGCCTCCTGCCACGGCGACGTCGCCTCCGATGATGGACAAAGTATTGCTTTCCCCGGGCTCACTGACCGAAAGCACACTCCCTTCTATGGAGACCTGCTCAGGGTTGTCCATCGAGAAACCAAATCCTTCCGGCTCGGTCAGGAAACCAAAGGCTTGCGGTTTCGCCGCAAGCTCCAATATCTGCTGCTGTGACATATCCTTGTCGAAACGCGCTGCCCCTTTCAGCGTAACGGAGTCTCCTGTGCTGACATGAAAGGAGCCTTGCACATCCAGCGTCGCATTGGGACCAAAAGCAATGCCGGCAGGATTGAAAAACCACAGGTTGGCACCAGGGATGTCGCTGCCGAGCCTTCCATCTAAATTGGACCCGTCATTATTGGCCCCGTCGCGACCGGTTACTCGACTGATAATGTTTTGCACGGATGCGGGGCCGGTGAACGTAGCGCTTTGCGTGCTCGTGAGGTCGAACTCCCTGAAGCTATGGAACAGATTAGTCGAATTGGGCGGCTGCAGTCCGCCTGAAATTTCGAAGTCGGACATACCGTTAACGACAGACCCTAACCCGGTTGCCCCGGTGGTGTCCGCGGTGACCTGGCCATAAGCCGGTCCACAGAGGTGGAGTCCCGCCAACAAGATCGCGCGCAGTCGGGGAATTCTTCTGTAGTCTGGTAAGTCCATCGATACCCTCTCCTTTGCGTTATCCAACAAATCGCCCAGCTACAACGTGGTACAAGATGTCTCCCAGGATCGCACGCGCCGGATGTCGACCGCGCGGCAACCCTGCCACTACAGCCAATTTCCGATCATTATGAACGGCGCCCAGAATCTGGGATGGTCGAAGCCCTCCTCTCTGATCTTGAGTTGCGCCAATCGCAACGCTTCAGCCTTGGAAACGTCGGGGTTCTTGAGCTGCGCATAGAACTCGGAGATCAGTGAAGCGGTGGATTGATCGTTGACCGCCCATAGCGTCGCCAGCGCACTTCGCGCACCGGCGGTAATCGCAACGCCCGCCAGGCCCAGCGCCGAGCGTTCATCACCCGCGGCGGTCTGGCAGGCACTCAGGACCAGCATCTCGAGCGGCTCTTCCTGGAAGCGTCTGAGCCCCACGGTGCTTTCCAGGCGGTCCATGGTCAATTTGTCGTCGAAGGTCAGCAGGAACGAGTCCTTCTGGTTGCCCTTGAACTGCCCATGCGATGCGATGTGAACAACCGAGTATTGTCCTTCGGACATCTCTCGTTCTGCGGTGGAAATCAGAAACTGCTCATCCTGGAATGCACTGGAATCATAAAGACTACTTATGTTTTCCAACTCCTCCGATACATACGGCAGCGATGGAAACCCTCCGACTGCTTTGGTGAGGCCACCTATCAACACATCAATCTTCTGCTTTTTAATAGGGTGCGGGCTCGTCAACTCCAGGCCCAGGGTTGTGGCTATCGCGTATTCTTCTATCAGAAATCCACTGTCATCCCGCAACGCGCCGAGCGGTATCGATCGCAGCAAGCCGTCAGGTACGAAAACCAATGTTTCGATATCTCTTTGCGCAAGCTCGTCTTCGTAGGGCTGTACCAGCCATTCGTAGAGCTGGCGGGCATCTTCTTCATATGTGCCGCCACCTGCTCTGCTTTCGATACCTCGACGGAAGCGCGTCACCACTGTGTCCAGCTCTTTGCGGCTTACATTTGTCGTGTATTGACCAAGAGGCTGATCGGGCAGACTGATGAGCAGTTCTATCCGGTCGCTCAAAAGCACAGGATAGATGACCGCGCTGTCTCGTGTGAGCTGATCGAGGTGCTCGGGTTCTTCGTTCGCGAGCACGCATTGATTACCAAAGTAGTCTTCTATCTCGGCGTGCTTGAGTTGCTCTACCGTTGTCTGTGCTTCTTCCAGGTAGGCCTTGACGAGGCTCGCATCGTCGAGTTTCGCGGTTTGTTCCAGAAGCAGATCTGCATACTCGTAAAAAACGCGAGCGATCAGTCTCTGGAACGTGCTCTCGTCACGCCTGGTAAGATCCAACCTGATGATGTCCAGTGAATCGATCGATCTTCTGTACGCGATGAGCGCCTCGTCAATCCTGCCCGCCTTGCGCAGCAGTCTCGCCACACCCAGTTGCCAGCGGTAGTGACTCTCGTGAGCATCCACCTCTTGCGCAGCGAAGGCGGCCTTCTGGTAATAGTAGAGCGCACCCTCACCGAGGCCCTCCTCCTCATACATCTCCCCGATATACCCCGCAGCATAGGATGCCGTTCTCGAATCTCCCACAGCTTGTGCGACTGTCAGCGCGTCACGATGTGCACTCAGACTGTGGCGCCGTAGTGCGGCCGGTGCTCGCTGCTTGCTATCTGTCGCACGGTACAGGGCGCCCATATTGACCAGCAACTCAGCCTTACGCCGGGAGTTGGGCAACTTCCTGACTGCAGGCAGATTTTCGCGCATGTCTTCCATCAGCTCTTCGTGGTTGACCGAAGCATAAGCGCCGGATACCAGCCGAACCTTTGTGAGGTTGATTCCCGCCGTCACCGACAAAAGCTGATTGCCGGACTCGGCAGCGAAGCGCTGGCTGTTCTCAAACGCCTGTGCTGCTGAGATGTGCCATGGTGTGGGTTCCTTCACATCGGGCTCTTGCCCAGAAGCTGCGCCTTCCGTCAGCGAGCCCCGCGGGGTTGTGATGTCTCTGCCCAACAGATACACATTGCCAAGGTCGTTGTACAGAGCGGCTGTCAACTCCGGGTCATTTAGCTCGCGTGCGATAATCAGCCCATCCTCTATATGCTCTCTGGCTGCACTGAATTCGCGCATTGCCTGGAAAGTCGCCCCGTATCGGGATAGCACGAGCGCCCGTCTTCTGGGATCGTGCTTATCGCGTGTGATGGTGTCTGTCTCGTCAAGCGCGAGAATGGCGGCCTCCATCCTTCCCTGCGAACGATAGACGTCGGATGTGTACATCAGCGCATCAAGCGTATGCGGTGCTGAATTTTGTTGTCGGGCTTTTTTGTATGCATGCGTAAAGCAGCGTGCCGCCGCCTCCATTCTTCCCTGTCTATAGGACTCCCTGCCCGCCTCGATCAAGACGTCGGGCGTTTGGGATTCGGCACAGCGTTCACCCGCCTGTGGAGCGACGCAAACCAGCAGCATCAGAAAAAGTAACAGAGCGCCTGATGAGACCTCGACGATATTGGTGCCAGTCTCGCCACACGTTGGCTTGGCTAACATCATGTAGCCTCTTCCTTCATTCCCGCGCGGGCGCACCCTGCCGTTCCTTTGCTTCAGGAACGAACTTATGGCCGCGCTGCCGGGCTCTGCGTTTCATCGTTGAGCTAATCCGTACGTCACGGCAAGCCACACTGCTTCTTGCTGTTGCAGACGGATGCCAGCGCAGCGGTGCCCGGCTGACCGCCCGGCGCCCTGGCCTCTGCGACGAATTTACGGTAACGCCAGCAGGCCCTGCGTTCCATCGTGGAACGATCCCATCGTTGCCAGTCCTTCTTATATTTGATGAGCTGATATTCAACGCCGGTATCCGGTTCGACCTTGAGCTCTCTGGCGCTGCCATCCCAGCCGTGCGAGCCCCACGCGATACGCTTGCGCGGATCGATCACCATCACCACGTGACCGTCGCCGCGGTTATCGTCGCGATACACCAGAACATCGCCGAGCCGCGGGGTATCATTGCTGCAGCTTTCAAACTCATCCCTCATCAGCGTGTTATCGGTCACCATGTCGGCAGTCGCAATGTAGCGATCGTTCCGGTTGTACGCTAACCCTGCTCGCGTAAATGCGAACCAGATAGACCGCGAACAATCGATGCCGAACTTCAGGTTCGCCTCATCGCTGCCCGTGTCCCACGCATGTTGTTTATAACCATACCCGTCCTTCGGTGAGGCCTTCGCCAGTTCATCCGCCTTTTGCAGTACCTTGTGGAGCGCCGTTTCTTTGTTGTCGGGCATATACGGGCGGATATCAAAGTTTTTGATTGTGTACTCGCGCTGCTTCGGCGCACTGGACGCGTTATCTGCCTGCAGAAAACGTGTATTAGCCTCCACCCGCATGGTCATCGCGCTCAGGGTCCAGGTGCTGTCTTCAGATTCATCTTCCGATACGGCCACACCTCGGGTACCGGGTTGTAGATACCGGTCGAGGGCGCGATGTAGCGCGCTCTTCGGCTGCTCCTCACCGGCGCGAATCTGGGCAGTCTGGGTCAGCAGGTGCCACGCCACCGGATTCGTTTCCTGGGTTCCAAACACGATGATTCGGTCACTTACATCAAGCGGTGGCGCTCCGCGAAAAGTCTCGTTCCTGGCATTAAACGTGGTGGTCTGACCGGGACCCACTACTTCTCTACGACCATCCACTGGAAATCCGAAAATGCTTCCATCGGTGGAAAGGATCACACCACCGACCAGCAGCGGGACGGATGCGTTCGACTTCACGCGAATATTCCAGCGATGACATAGCGGAATAATCTGCTCGGTATTCGGGTCAGCCGGCCGCCACACGCCATCGGCACATGGCGGCTGTTTGCTGGCTGAAACCAGGCTAACCCCGAGGGTCTCGTTGTCGACGAAGTCCGCGCCGCCCTCCCCCTGCAATTGCAGCAACGCGCGTTGCCGGGCCTGCTGCCACAGGTTCTCGACAACTGCCCGATCACGTTCATAGGTGGCGCGAATGGTGTTTTCCGGCCCACGCAGTTGCAGCTTGCCGTTGTTCGCGACGCTCAGTTCGAAATCCCCTGCCCCTTCGGTTGGTTCTACGAGCATTGCCGATTCTTTGTCGGCCTTTATCATCGACCGGAGTTTTTTGGCCCTGGCCCGAGAGATGCCGCCTGGTTCGTCGAAGGGCCGCAAGCGTGCCTTGATCGTCAGAAACTCATTGGCTGGACGCACCAGTACTGCCAGATCCCCAGGGGCTGTCGTTCCTGCGACCGGACGACTGGCGGTCACACTCGCCGTTGCATTGAGACCGGTCATCGAATCCACTATGACGGTTGCTCTGGCCTTGCCCGGATCCCGCGTATCCGCCCCGATAGCACTTCCGGCGTAAACCCGCAGCTCCGCGCCCGTTCCCATGCCTGGTAACGGCGGTCCTCCCAGTTGTACGGTAGATCCATCGACTGCAATAACCTCCCAGCCGACCGGCTGAATCCGTGCCTTGTTGCCAAACACCGGCTTGGTCAGATCGCCGTGGAAGTGGGGGATCTGGCTGCTATTGGCCGACATCAGCAGCGGCGCCTGCCTTGCAGCCTGGGCATAAGTCAGGGGCTCATTGCCAACCCTGGAAAGAACCTGCAATAGCGCGTCCGTAAAGATTCCAGCGCCGCCAATCTCCAGAGCCGACGTCCCGTCCGTGGCAGCGGTGAACATGACCAACCCGGGCATGGCTTCAGGCGCCCACGCGGCTCCCCCGTCTCCCAGCGCCGCTGCGCCTGACGCGCCCGAGTCTGGCGCCGTTCTGGTATCTACGCGCACGGGCTCGAGGAAACGCGACGTGGCTGTGCCCGCATCGCCACGGCTGGCGCTACCGGAGTTGCAGGAATCGAGAATCACAGTGATGTGTTCGGTTTTCTCGTGCAGTCGCGCCAACATCTTGTTGAATTCATCGTCGGGCAGGTCTTTGACACCGCCCGTGCGAGAGTCGTGGAACACGAAGGTTTCGTCCATTTCGTCCGGCTCGTCACCGTTCAGATCGGTAGTCTGTGAGCCGTGTCCCGCATAAAACAACACGGCGACATCATTTTCGCGAGCCCGGTTAACGAGCGCCACGTCAAACATCTGTTTGAACTGTGCGACCGTCGCATCTGCGTCCAATAACATGCAGACGTTTTCTTTCGGAAATCCGTAACCGTTCTTGCCGGTAAACAGGTCATAAAGCCGATTGGCATCATTGGGTGGACCATCGAGGTCGTAGCGACTGTCCTTGTACTTCCCCACTCCGACGATCAGAGCGAGACGCCGGTGTCCGTTGGTTTCTGCCGGATCACCAAGCGGACAGTTCACCAACGCTGTGGCATTCGTGCCGAGCAGGCTGATGATCAGAACGACGAGAACATATCTGGCTAGCCGAATAAACATCTGGAGCTCTCCTCTTGTCTCCGTTTCAGGCTGTTCTGCGTACTCCGATGTAAGCCCCGACTGGCAAGTCAGCATCAAAATCGGACTCTGGTGGAAAGAAATGGCGCCACACTGAGGCTCACCTTCGTCAGGTGTCTCAACCTTCGTCGCCTCTGTCCGTTAAATCTGACCAACCCTCAGCTTGAACAAGCGAACGAGGATGTCGCGGCGCCGGTTGAAAATGTAGATGGCCTCGACGTCTTCGTAAGCCTTCCGTTTTTGTAGTCTCCCACTACCGGAGCCGAGAGGCGGTGACCAACAGGACTACCAGTCAGATATTTTGATATCTACTGTTGCCTGTGTGGTCAAAAGCCCACTCAGACACAGCATGGATCGAAGCTGTGTATGCATTGCGCGCGCCTCCTCGGTGTTGTTTTGATCCTGCGCACACCGTGCTATATCATTTTACACTCTGCTTGGCTCGTCAATAGTCTTTTTACACTTTCGTTTTTTTACACTTTACGGTGGATACAAGCCTCCTTTGTGGGATTCACAGCCTGCGACTGATTGTCCCTGGTGGAAACCGATAGCCATTGTATTCTGACTCGATATTCATGCAGCTTCCGACGGAAAGTAATATGCGAAATACGCTCAGCGGCATCCTGATGCTGGTTCTGGTGCTCATCACCCAGGCCGAATCCGCGCAGTTACAAGTTGCGTGTGTCGAGGGCTGTTTGCCGCGAGTATCGGATCAGACGGTAGATCTGGTCTTTCGCCCGGACGAGTCGACACCCGTCACTATTCGCTGGAGCGCTCCGCAGAACCCCGCGCCGGAAGGTTGGACAGTCAATCTCTATGCCGGCAATCCGGCCATGCAGGACACGGTTCCGGATCGCGGGCAGCTTGTATTTGCTGAGAACAGTGGTGTCTGGCAGGCCTCATATCAGCTTGGTGGTGAAGAATTGGGTCACGGTACCTTCCTGGCTGTTACCACCCTGAAGAACAAGAGCAAGGAACAGGTCCTCGACTGGCGCGCGTTTCGTCTCAAAACCAAAGCGGAGGAGCAACGTGAACAGCAAGGCCCTGACGCCAACAGTCAATGGTCTCTCGACGTCACGCCGGTGCTGTTGCAGGTCACTTCAGGGCGCGGCGATCTTCCGCGCTCGCGTGGCGGGGATAGGAAGGTCTGGTGGTCGCTCGCGGATACAGAAGGCGATACCGGTGATCTCGATATCGACGGCGTACACAACGGTGTTGCAGGGATTGGGGTACAGATATCGACACCATGGCACGCGCGCGAAGATTGGAAGCAGGAGCTCCTCAACCGTCTGACCGGTGTTGACGACCACTCGGTGCAATTCGGAGATCTGGTCTGGAACGAACAACCGGATCGTGAACTTGACCTGGGGGGCGAAATCAAGCCTGTACTGCGGAACTATTACACTTTGATTACGCTGTACACGACCGCGACCGTCAAGACCGTCGCGGCGAAGGAAGCGGGTGGCTCCGGCTCGCGCACCTATTTCACGCATGAAACCAGCGCCCGCCTCAAGCATCCGAAGGATCCGGTATTCTGGGCGTCGTATAGCTTGCGGGAGTACGGTGCGGACCGGAAGCTGCTTGAGCTGCTGGAAGAATACGTAAAGGAATCCGGGGCTGTACCGGGGCTTGGACGGATTCAGCAGGACGGTGGAGATGGCGGCTCAACCATCTATAAAGTCGGCTTTGCCGCCAGAGTACGACCTTGGGAGGGGCCGGAAACAGATGCGGAGCAGCAATTCCGCGCGGGCTTCGTGGGACTCGACGTCATTGCCGCGCGCGCGGGTTTTGGCGATGTGGTAACCCGGGGCAGCCTGGGACAAGAAGGGCTGAAGGGCAGCCTGTGCAAGCTCATTAGCTGCGACGCTAAAACCAATGAGCTGAACCTGAACGAGCCGCCGCGAGGTTACGAGGTTGCCCAGCCCGTTGCCTCGCTTACTACCGTATCGGGCAATCTGCCGATGGTTTCGGGCAAGCCACTGGTAGCTCAACGTGAATTGCCCCACGCCGATGCGGCGGAAACAGAATTCCGGGTGGTGATACCAAATCTTCCGGGCAAGACACGGTTTGGCCTGGGCGCCAATCTGCGCGCCGGCGCACTGATCAGAAAAGGTGGTTTCCTGGGTCTGAGGGTGACCAACCTGGTTCCAATCAATAGCTACGCGCAGTTCGTGGTAAAGATGAGTGTGGCAATGCTACCCGAGACTCCGATGGTAACGAACGAAGAAGCCGTTCTCGTCGACCCGGAGCAGTTTGATATAAAGACAGTGCTGCCGAAGGCACGCGGTTTTCTCGCCTGGCTCAGCGAACACATTACCAGCGCGATCGGCATGGCGATAATAGTTGGTGTCCTGCTATTGCTGTTCCTGATACCGGGGCTCAGACAGTTCATCAGCGCATTCTTTCGTCTGCTCGCGGCGTTTCTGAACCGGCTGGCCCGCAAAGTAGGACCGGCACGATAGCGACATCATCTGACCATGGCTCTAAAGAATTCAGCCGGGCACTTTCGCCATAAGAACACCGGTAAAGCCTTTCGTAGCGTGGGGTGAGCGCAGCGAACGCCACCAGCAGCGGATGGTTCAATGACTCGAACATCCCTTTCCCCTTGACGGGGGAGCCTGCGCGGCTGAGCGAAGAAGGGGTGATAAACAACAGATTTTCAGTCACTTAACCGCCGGTGATACTCATGCATATCAAGACAACAATTACACTGCCCCTGTTCATCGCGACGCTGTTGCTGACGTCGGCCTGTTCATCGACGGCGCCACGCACGCAATTCGCCAGTCCAGTCCTGCCCAATACCCTCTTCGCCGCCAAGGTATTTGTCGGGAAGTGCCTGATCGCCGCACCCACACGTGGGCGCGTGATACCCGGCGCAGGCGTGGTTGCATCCATCGTGTCCCTGGGGGTAAAAGCGAGCGTGGACAGCTTTGCCGCTGCCATCCGCAGGGCAGGCGAAGCCAGCACAACCAGCATCAGCGCCAGCGGGAATTTCGAAAGCGCCAGCTCGAAACTCCCAAGTTGTGTGCAGATCATCCAGGGGCGCTTTTACACGCGCGAGCGGGAGTTCACCGAAGACAGCAACCCACTTGCTACGAGTGACTTCCCGCGAATCCACAAAAAAATGAAAGAGATCGGCGCGTATCTGGCAGCGGTTCCGCACTTGTTCTTTGAGGGCCAGATACGCAGGTCAACAGACACCAGCGCCATAGCAATTGGTCCCTCCTATCTCGCCTACAACGAGTTTCTCGGCAGTTCATCCGGCAGCAAGGCGCGTGATCTCGTGTTCTCTTTTGCTATCAGTCCTCCCGCATCATCACAGAACGACAACAGAGGAACGGTTGGACAGTTGCAATTCAGTAATCTGCCAATCGGCACCCAGGCTGTCTTCGACAGCATAAGACCAGATCGGGTCGCGACACCGGAAACACCGTGGATACCCCTGTCCGCGTCCGAGCAACCGACACCACAAACGATGACGATTACGGTTTCCGAGACACGAGATGCGAACAAGTTCTTGCTGTTCGTCGCGGACTCACTCACCGGCTCCAAAGAACAAATTGAGGCCGTGCTGCAACAAACGCTGGTGGAAAGCGAGAAAATCAAGGTGCGCGAGCAGGAGGCGGAAGCGCAACACAAGCGACAATCCACGGAAACCGCGCGCGTAGTCGAAGCCGTGGAAGCAGAAACCGCCGCGCGGGTTGCGGTGAGCAAGCTGAAGACCTTACCGGACGACGCGCCGGCCTCCGACAAATTGGAAGCCACGGGCGCTGCGCGGGGCGAACAGCTCAAGGCCAACTTGGCGGCGAGGAATGCCGGCCTGCCGGAACCGTTCGCTCCGGGAGAGTTGATAGACCTGGAGTGACAGTCGATCCCCGGTTGCCCGTGGCATCGTATTCGTAGGAATAGTCACCATCCGGCGTGGTGAGCGTGTCCACACGACCGTTCGCGTCTACGCGAACTCGAGCGAACGCCCGAACGAACCACCGACTTCGCTGAGCTGAGAGGAGGCGTTGTAGCTCAGCGTGTACTGTTACGGCGCAATACGCTGACGTTATTTGCGTCCTACGAGAAAACTCGGCCGCTCGTTTCCAGGCGGACACTGGCTCAAGTCTCTACACGGCAATTACAACCTTCCCAACATCTCATCCGTCGCCGAAACCAACGCATCAATCATTCCCGGCTCTCCAGCCAGATGCCCCGACTCCGGCAAAATGACCAACTTCGACTTCGGCAACACACGATGCAACTGCCACGACGCCTCGGCCGTACAGGTCAAATCGCGGCGTCCGTGGATAATGACCGTCGGCACATCCGGCAGCTTGTGAACGTTGTCGAGTATCTGATTCGGCGTCAGAAAATAATGATTGTGCGCGTAATGCGTCTCGATCGAGACTTCATTGCACATCTTGTCGAGATCTTCCGGTTCTCCGGATTGTTCCTGGGCCGACAATAGATAAGTCACGACACGGCCGGCCCAACGCGACCAGGTCCGCGCGGCGGCCTCACGCGCCACGGCATTGTCGCCATGCACGCGCCGATGATAGGCGCGCACGAGATCGCCGCGCTCGGCAACGGGAATGTGGTCGACGAACTCGTCCCAGTAGTCCGGAAAGATCCGGTTGACACCTCCGCGCACGAACCAATCGATATCGCGCGGTCGTGCAAGAAACGTCCCGCGTACGTTTATGGCGAGCACGCGTTCGGGGTGCGTTTGCGCATACACCAACGCCAGCGTGGCGCCCCAGGAACCGCCGAACAGCACCCAGCGTTCGATGTCGAGGCGCTCGCGAATCAGCTCCATGTCCGCGACGAGATCCTGTGTCGTGTTTTTCGCGACTTCGCCTTGTGGCCGGGAACGATTACAACCGCGCTGGTCGAAGATAACCACATGGTAGCGCGCGGGATCGAAAAACTGCCGATGGTACGGCTTGCAACCCGAGCCCGGTCCCCCGTGCAAAAATACAACCGGGACGCCCTGCGGATCGCCGCATTGCTCGACATAAAGCGTGTACCCTGCGCCGACATCGATCTGGTGGACCGCGAACGGTGATATTTCCGGATATAGGCGTTTCATATCCGACGAAACGTTGCATACGCGCCAAGCGGTGTGCGACATTGCCCGGTGTCGAAATGTGACTTAACGTCGTATGCCAAGACTCTATCCCAGGTCGCTCAATGGCTTGTTATTATTACACCAGCTCACTTTCGTCGCGCTGGTCGTCGTCACCGCAGCGCTATGCGGCATGTGGGCTTACTTCTGGCAACAGTCTTCGACCGAATCCCTGCGCATTAATTCGCTCTTATTCGAGGCCCAGCAAATCCGCGGTGACGTGTACCGCCAGATAAAAGAAGTGACGCGCGCCCGGCTGCTGCAAGATCCCACCGCGCTCGATCAATACTGGCGCCACTTATACCACATCGACCGGCGCTTCAATAACTTGCAGCAGGCTACCGTGGGCGTGAAAGAAGGTGCAGCCGTCAGACCCATGCGCGAAGCTTATACCTTCATGCAAACGGAGATGAACAAGTTATTCACGGATCCAAGCAGCGCCAATGAGGCTATTCGTGCAAACGTGCTCGACCCGGCATATGAGGAGTGGATGCTCGGCGATTTCGAAACCGCGTTTCAGAATTTTACTGCATTGATCGCAGCACAACGGCGTTCCCTGGAGGCTACACTCGAGCGCTGGACCAGGCTCGCGCCTGTCATCATACCCGTGCCGATCGGGCTCGCGAGCCTGCGTTTGTATTTTTCCCATCGCAGCCTGCAGCGTGAGTTTGTGCAGCCGATGAAAGACGTCACGTCAGGCGCCACACGTATCAGCCGTGGGGAGACGGAACACAGGATTGCGCCGCGTGGCTCGCAAGAGGTGTCACAGATCGCAACCACGATCAACGAAATGACTGTGGAGTTGAACGAAAGCCGCGACGCCTTGGTCGAGAGCGAGCGTCAAGCCGCACTCGGGGCGCTGGTGCCGGTTGTTGCGCACAACATCCGCAATCCGCTGGCAGGCATTCGTGCGTCCGCGCAACTGATAGAGGAAACCGATGACGCCGAGGAGTTACGTGAGACCCGCAGCGCCATCATCGACACGATCGATCGTCTCGAGCGGTGGCTCAAATCTCTGCTGTCTTATCTGCACCCGATGCAGCCGCAGCTCTCCACGCAACGTTTGACGTTCGCCACGGACGGCGCACTCAAGTTACTCAAACCCAAGATCGAGGAAAAGCGTCTCGAAATCGTGCGGCGAAACTGGGACGATGACGCGCCGCTTCGTTTCGACATCGACCTGATGGAACAAGCGATTTACGGGCTTATCAACAACGCGATCGAAGCCTCACCCGCCAATGCCGCAATTACACTGGAGACAGCAAACTCCTCGGACCGGATGGGATTGATCATCAGCGACGAAGGGCCAGGCATGCGCACGGACCGGCCCCCCACGAATCTCTCGCCGGGGCCAACGACTAAACGCTTTGGCACCGGCCTCGGCATCCCTTTCGCCAGCAAGGTCTTGCAGCTGCACGGCGGGGAGATAAGCTTTGGCGATGCCCGCGGTGGTGGCGCGCGCATTGAGCTCAGCCTGCCGATCGACAACGACTAGCATGCAAGAAGAAGCAGCCACGTCGCAAAGCCTCAACGAGACGCCGAAGCGCATTCTCATTGTCGAGGATGAGGCCTTATTCGCCAGGGCCGTCGGCAAACGGCTGAAAAAGGCCGGGCACGATTGCCACATTGCACCCACGCTTGCTGACGCGCGTCGCACGATCGGCGAGCGCGAGCCCGATATGGTGCTGCTCGATATGCGTTTGCCGGATGGCTCCGGTCTCGACTTTCTGGAAGAGCTGCGCGCCGGCAGCGGCGAGAAGTTGCCGGTCGTCGTGCTCACGGCGCACGGCGAACTCGAGGACGCGGTCGCGGCGATGAAGCTCAACGCCGTCGACTACCTCAAGAAGCCGATCGATCTGGACGAGCTGGTGCTCACGCTCGACAAGGCGCTCGACACCGTAGCAATTACGCGGCAACTCGATCTCTCGCGTGAACGCGAGCAGCGCGCTGCTGAGCCCATACAATTGTTGGGCGACAGCGCACCGATGCAGCTCGCGCGCGAACAGATAGAGCGGATCTGCAAGCTCAGTCACCAAACGCCACAGGCCCCGCCAACCGTTCTGCTGGTCGGGGAGACAGGAAGCGGTAAGGACGTTGCGGCACGGCTGCTGCATCAAGGCAGCGCGCTGCACAACAGGCCGTTCGTTCATGTCGACTGCGCCGCCTTGCCCAAGGATCTGATCGAGACCGAGCTATTCGGACACGAGAAAGGCGCCTACACCAGCGCCCACAGCGCGCGAACCGGCCTCATCGAAGCGGCGGAGAACGGGATCGTGTTTCTGGACGAGATCGCCGAGCTGCCGCTGGATCTGCAACCCAAGCTACTCGCCGCAATCGAGCGCCGCACGGTGCGCCGAGTCGGCAGCACACGCGAACGACAGGTGGCAGCCTGGTTTATCGCCGCGACCAATCGTGATCTCGAAGCTATGGTCGCCGCGGGTGAGCTGCGCTCCGATCTTTATTACCGTCTCAAGGTTCTGACGCTGAGTATGCCCCCACTGCGCGAACGCGATGCCGACGCGGTGACACTTGCGCGTCATTTCGTGGCCCTGACCGCGCGCCGTTATGGCCTGCCGACGCCCGAGCTTGATGCGAATTTGATCGCCAACATGCGCGCTTACCATTGGCCGGGTAACATACGCGAGCTGCGTCATCTCGTCGAACGCGCGGTATTACTCAGCGGCGGTGAGACGCTCACGTCGACAAGTATGATATTGGCCAGCGCGGCGGCGGCCAGCAAGGATAACTCCGGCGTAGCGCTTCATGGCATGACCCTCGAACAAGCTGAGGCCACGCTGATCGAGCAAGCGCTCGACCACTGCAAGGGCAATGTCTCGGAAGCTGCCCGTCAGCTAGGCATCACCCGCATGGCCATGCGTTACCGGATGCAAAAGCATCAGATCGAGTAGCTGCTTCGCGTTCGTTAGATACAAAAACCCATCCGCCGCAAACCTTTCGCCGCCTCCCTGAAGCTCAGGCCGCTCAGACTATCTGCGTTGTCGTTTAGAAAAGTAACGACGCGCCCTGGCGCGGTATATGAGTAGTCGCGCAGCCCCCAGCCGATGGCCTTGCGGATGAAGAACTCAGTCTCGAAAGCGCGCGCTCGGCAATAAGCAAACAGGCGACGATAGTCTGTGTTTTGCTTGTGCCCGATCTGAGAAATGATCGCGCTGCGACGAATCCACATATTGTCATCGCTGATCCAGTCGTCCATCAGCGGCACGACCTTGGCACGGTGCTCAAGCAACACCTTGCCAGCCAGATGAATGGCGATGTCATCCACCAGATCCCACCATGCGCCGTCGCGAATCAGTTTTTCGTATAGCTTCAGCACGCGCGGGGTTACCAGCTCCGGATAGAGCCGCGCAATGCGGATGGCGAGGTAACGTTCTTCCCGATGCGGCCTGCTCCAGAGCTCGTTTATCGTCCGCTCGTAGTCGCGTTGCGACGTGAGGTCGAATCGTTTGGCGGCCGCCCGCGCGATTTCCTTTTGCGCGGCTGCCTGCACGCCGTAAAACGGCATCGTCGTTTTCATGTACGCCGCCATGGGCGTTGCCTTCATGGGGTCCGCCCTCGACTCCAACTCTGCGGCAACGAACGCGGCAATGTCGTCGGCTATCATCTCAAGCTTTTGCCACAGCACACGCCCGTGTGTAACGAAAGTACGTCAACACGGTGAATACAAGCGCGATCAAGCCCAGCAGCCAGCGCAGGTCCGTTCGCTTAGGGCTGCGTTCGGCAAACTCGTCCGCTCGCAGACGCGAGGCGAGACCACCGCCGTCGGCGAGTCGGTGATACCCAACGCCTGCGCGCCGGGCCAGTCTCCGCAGGTAGGATTCCCGCAATGAAGACAGGTGTTCTACTCCCGCGGCGATGCGCTCATCGATGTTTTCGCTGTCGACACCGGCGAACCGTTCGCCCGAGTCACTGCCCGAGATGCGGCCCAAGGTGACGGTGTCGACTTGCAGGACCTCGCCGGCGCCCCAGTTACCTGCAAACTCGCCCTCGCGCCCGAATTTCGGGATCGGCGACAACTCGTTCGCGCCCACGCCTACGAACAAGCCCTTGATTTCTCCGACCCGGGTTTTGGTCATGCGGGGCTGATATTCAGGATGCAACGGCGGGGCTTCGTGGCCGTCGGTGAAGAACACGATATGCGCCGGCGCGTCGAGTTGACGCGCGACGTCGAAACTGGAGAACAAGCCCTTGGCCACCTCGCTGCGGGCAGCCCAGGCCATGCGCCAATCGATGATGCCAATCTGCGCCGTGATCTCGCCGTAGTGCGCGCAGATTTCAACCGGCGCAAACAGCAGAAACGTGCGGTGCTCGGTGAACAAGGCGATGCCGGCCTCGGAGCCGCAGGGCAATCCAGGCAATGCGTCACGCGCCGCGGCCTTGGCGTAGTCGAGGCGCGAGCGCGGTGGCGTGCCGGCGTCTACGACGTTCATACTTTGGGTGATGTCGAAGACGAAAATATAGCGGAACGTGTCACGTTTGAGATTGGCGGCGGGATTGACAAACGTGAGCGCCAGCAAACCGGCGGCTGCGAGCGACAGCCACAATGGTAAACGGCCGGTCTCACGCAGGCTCACGGTAATTCCTTCAGCACCTGAACAGCGCCGGCGGCGAAGGGGCTGCGCTCCGGCATGACGTCGGAAAAATCGTCCTCCATATCGATATCCGGTTGTGCGCGCAGCGCCATCTCCAGATTGTAGCGCGCGCCCCAATCCTGCGGGTCGCGCCGGAGCACGTCGCGATAACCTTCCTTCGCGAGCTCTATCAGCGGCGTGGAGACATCCTGCTCGCCCTTCACTCTGGCATCCAGGCCACGGCGCAGATAGATGTTGGACATATTGAACTTGATCGCGCCCGTGTGCCAGTCGTCCAGCGGTTCCGCGATGTCGCCGTAGGCCTCAACGGCGAGCCCGAATTCGTCTTTCTGTTGCAGATAAAACGCCCGCGCGAACCTGCCATGCAGAAACGCGAACTCACCGGCGCGGGAAAGCGAATCCTGAACCAGCGCCGCGTTATAACGTCTGGCCTGCGCGAGCTGCCAGCCGTGGTAAATCACCACGAGCACCGAGACGATGATGAGCACGATAGCCAATATGGTCCCGCTGCGTTTGGATCTTATCGCCACACCCGTACCTCCAGCGCCCTGGAAAGTGCCAGCAGCAGCAGCGCCACCAGACTCGCGCCGAAAAACAGCTGCGCTATGTCGCGCCTCGGGATCAGATCGCCATAGTGCATCGGTAGATTTTGCAGCCGCCCCACATCCGCGATCGCGCGCTGCAAGTCTTCCGGGTTTTCGGCCTTGTAGGCACGGTAAGGCGTGCCCATGCGCGAGAAGAACAGATGCAGCTTTCTTTGCGGCGCCACTCCTGCTTCTTCGCTGCCGGCTTGTTCACCGAAAATATCGGGCGCATTTTTTGTGCGCAGATAAATCCAGTAGAGTCCAGCACGGTGACGCTGCATGAGACTTTTGATGCGCTCCTCGGCCGGTATGCTGAGCTCGGCGGCGCCGTCGGAGACGAGTAATACGATGCGAGATCCAGTGTAGGGCCGCGACTCGAAAGATTCGAGCGCCGCCTCCAACGCTTCGCCAGCGTCGGTCTCGGCAAGTCCTCTGCCGATGTTGCCCGCCGCGATCGCGGCCTGCACGATTTCCTGCTTGTGCGTCAGTGGCAACACGCGCAAAGGATAGGTGCTGAACACGAGCATCGCGAACATGTCGTTCTTGCGACTGGCGACGAACTCGGAAAGCAGGCGGCGCGCAACCGCGCCTTTGGACGGCACAGCGGCGCTGGTCATGGACGGAAGAATGGGCGTGGCCATCGACAGATCAAGCGTCTTCTTGCCGACGAAGGGCTGATCCATGCTGCGACTGCGATCCAGCAATACGACCATTTGCGCGCCTTGCCCGACTTTCGGCTCCACGTATGCGGGCCGAAACGGACCGCTGAGCGCAACGACGAGCGAGCCGAACGCGACAGCGCCCACGAGGCGTAGCGCCCAGGCCAATAAGTCGGAAACCCGGTCGCGCGGGATCATGCCGAGCGAGGAGTAGGTCAGCCGCGTGTGGCCGTGCAAAAAAAACGGCAGCACCATGAGCGGCAGTAACATCAACACCCAGGGATACGCCACATCGAAGCCTGTTACCGTCAAGCCAGACCCCTCTCGATGTCCCGGCAGGCAAGGCACAACGCGAGCAAAGCGCTCAATTCCGTTCCCCCAGCCGGCATTTCATTGTTTTCGAAGAAATATGCCCGACTGCGCGAGTAAAAGTTTTCTATTTCTTCACGCTGTCCCGCGAAGCGCGGATGCGACTCGAGAAACTTGTCGACTTCGCCAGCGAATACGACCTTGCCCGCCGTGCGGTCGAAGGCCCGATGAACATGCTGTAGCGCCCTGCGGTGACGCTGACCATCGTCTGGCGTGTGCGTCAGGCGTCTTAGCGACTTGTACGCTCGCGCGAATGGCGCCTTACTGCGCGCGAAGAACGGCAGCGTCAGGTACGCGTAAGCCAGATAGGCAAGACCGGCGGCAATGCCTATGAGGCCCAGCACGGACCACCAGATTGGCGCGCCGAGCGATATCGCGCGCGGCCTGCGGTCGGGTTGCATCGGGAAGTGCCCGTACTCTACGTCATCGGCCGCAACCATCGAGGCGACCGACAATGGCCGTGCCGGCACAAACAGCGGCAGCCGCTTCTCGCCGTCAGTGAAATACAATTCCTTTTGTGGCAGAAAAATATACTCGACTGTTTGCGGCGCGTTGAACACCTGATACGTGAGCGCCAGGACATACCGGGTCGAATTCAGACTGCCATTCGCGCGTGCCTGCGGCTCGCGTAGCTCCAGCCAGCGATCGATACGCCCGGCTGCCGGCAGCGACGCCATGTCGAGCTGCCAGGGCGTTTCGAGCTCGAGCCGTATTTCCTGGCGGACGAGATCGCCGATCATGTAGCCGACGGCGCGCGGTTGCACGGTCTCGAACCGTAGCACCGCAGCCTGTGCGTTGAGGGCCATGAACAGCAACACGAAGAAGATATGACGCGCAGCTTTCATTGATAGAAGTGCCGTGTCACCTGATCGGGGTGAAACGCCTCATCGATGAAGAGTCCTCGTACGCCGGCCTGTTGAAACAGACGCAGCAACACCTCGCGCCGTTGCTGGAAACGCGAGAGAATTCGCCGGCGCAGTTGCGGCCGCATGAGCAGGGTGCGTTCGGCTCTGGTTTCCGGATCGGTAACGCGCGCAATACCAAACCTGGGCAGCGCCGAGAACTCCGCCTCGTCCCACAACACCACGGGCACGACCTCATGATGCGATAGCGCGCCGAGCAAGCGCGCGCTGAACGACATGTCGAAATGGAAATCCGACAGCAGGAAGATCAGCGCCTTGCGGGAACCGAGGACATCCGCCACCGTGAGCAAACCCGCGGCCTCGCGACCGTCGGGGGTGCTGTCACGCAAACGTTGTGCGAACGCGGGGCCAGCGGCTCTGGCATAAGTCAGCGGCTGTGACCAGTCGTCACGAATAACGTCGTCGCAACCGACAACGCCGAACGGGTCTCCGCTGCGATAAGCGGAATATCCGAGAGCCGCAATAAAGTCCGCCGCCACACCGGACTTGCGGCGCCGGCCGTGAAACTGCATCGAAGCTGAGAGATCGAGGACCGCATACACAGGTACAGCGTTGTGTTGACTATAAAGACGCACGATGATCTGTTCGTGAGGATCGCGCATGCTTGCGCGCACATCGATGCGTCGCGGATCCGGCGAGCGCAGCAACGGCGCATGGCCACGAAACTCGAAACCACCGCCTGTTTGCGTGCTGCTGTGAAAGCCGGGGTGGCTCCCGCGCGCGCGCCAGGCAACCTTATAGTGAAATTCCTGAAGACAAGAAACCATTGGCTCTCAGGCTGTGCCGAATGGCACCTAACAGGCCCTCATGGAGTGGGGTGAGGGACAAACCCCGCCAGCCGCGGCTGAGCGAAAAACCAATGGGCGCTCGGCGGGCGGCGCATTCGTTGGCTGCCGGTGAGCGTTGCTACCCACCCGCGCCCCACCAGGATATCCTGCGCGTTTTCGTGAGCAAAGTAACTGCCATCAGCCTAACCCGGCATAGCCGGAACCAAAGATGT